>JAFGFV010000034.1 GCA_016930895.1 Spirochaetales bacterium
AGCCGCTCTTCGTAGGCGTCGATCGGGCGTTTGACCGGCCAGTCGAAGGTCATGCTCACCGGGATGGTGTTGCCCTGGGAGTCCTGGAGCTCCGCCACCTTGTCGGTGATCGAGTACTCTCCCGCGGCGACCACGGACTTGACGGTGTACGTGTCGTAGAGAAAGAACGGGACCAGGATGCGGTGCTTGAAGATCCCCTCCGGGACGGTGCCCAAGCTCATCCCCCGGCTCACCGTGTCGCCGGGGGACACCCCCGGGGTGAACTCCCAGCGGCGTTCGGCGTCCAGAGGCGGCAGGTAGACGCCGCGCTGGAGGAAGAAGCCGTGCTGCTCGGCGATGAGCGGCAGCGGGTTCTGCAGCCCATCATAGATCTGGCCCAGCAGGCCCGGCCCGACCTGGACGGACAGGAGCTCCCCGGAGAACTCCACCGGGTCGTCGATACCGATGTCCCGCGTCATCTCGAAGACCTGCAGCTCCACCCGGCTGCCTCGAATCCGGATGACCTCGGATTTGAGCCGCTTGTCCCCAACGACGATATATCCCACCTCGTTCATGAACACGTGGCCATCGGTGTCCACGGTGACCATGTTCCCGCTGACTCCGACGACCTTTCCCTTATGCGCTGTTGCCATTCACATCTCCCTGGGACGAGGATGTCACCCCCTCGCGGATGGGACGGGTAATCCCTCGGTAGATCTGCTCGAACGCGGCCCTCCCGGCCTCCACATCGAATAGCGCCCTGCGATGCAGGATCTGCAGCCGCAGGTAGTAGACGACGAGCCTTTCCAGATCGAAGTAGTGCCCGGCCTCCAGCTCGTCGAGGTAGTCCCAGCGGGCCCGGTCCAGGACCTGCTCAGCCGCCGAAGGGGTTTCCTGCCCGAAGGCCTCTCGGGCCACTTCGGCTGCCGCGACGATCTGCTCCCCTTCCCGGAGGTGGCCTTCGGGGTCCAGCCCTCGGCTCTTGGCCCTCGCCTTGACCAGCTCGTTGCGCAGCCCGGTCTCCCAGGTGCGCCAGCGGTCCAGGGCGGCACAGCTGGGCCGCGTGAGCTCGAGCGCCGAGAGGCTCACCGCCTCGAGCACGCGCACGTCCCTCGGGTGCAGGTTCTCCCTGCAGGCCTGCAGGAAGGAATCCAGCGCCGGAGGTCGCTGTGAGTCGAAGAAGAGCAGCGGCAGCGAAGCCACGAGGTAGTAGTACTGCGTCAAGGCTACTCAGCTCTCCCGATCGACGGCTTCCTGGATGATCTCCGCCAGCTTCGGATTGACGTACTCCGCGAGGATCTCGGCGATCCCCTCGGAGGTGAAATTGTAGTATGCCGACCCGTCCTTCGTTCCCACCCGAAAGCCCGCACTGAGCCCGGGAAAAGGCTTGATCTCGGCGCCCTTCTTGATCTCCTCGGCCAGGCTGGACAGCAGCGCGCCCTCGATCTTGTCGAGCTCCTTCGGAGGCAGGAGCACCTGGAGGTCCGGTACCTGCTGTTTGCTCCAGCCCTTGATCAGCGAGACGATGCTTTCCTGCAGGACCTTCCCGCTCAGGACCGGCTGCGTCTCCCGCTCGGTCACGGCCCTCAACATGGCCGTGATCTTGGCCCGCAGGCTCAGGATCGTGTTTCGGGCAGCCTGCCGCAGCGCCTCCTGAGCGGTGTGCTGGAATCGTTCGGCCTCCGCCTTGGCGCTGGCCACCACGTCGGAAGATGCCTTATGGGCCTGCGCGATGATCTCGTCCGCACGTTTCTCGGCGTTGCTGCGGATGGCTTGCGCCTCCGCCTCGGCCTCCTTAACGCCCTCGGCCTTGATCTTGTCGATCAGCTCCTGAAGTTGTGCGTCCATTGTCGGTCTGTTCTCCCTGCCTAGATCGCTTTCGCGCTGCGTAAGCACATAAGACGATACCCAAAGCGACGTCGAAAATCAACTCTGCCTGCGCGGCGTACCTGCGGTGCACCGATGGCAGGCGGAGGGGTGCAGCTGCCCTCAGTCCCCTTCGGCGATGTACTGCCTGACCTTGGCGATCTTGCGCCGCACCAGACGCGTGACCACCTCGGGAAACCCGCAGGCGCTGGCCCGCTCGCCGATCAGCCGCTCCAGGTCGTCGATCATGGCGTCCACGGACTCGTAGCGGGAGGCATCGACCTCGCTCAGGGAGTCCAGGATGCTGGCCACGCAGCGCAATTCGTTGACCAGCAGGCCCTTGTTCTCCAGGTAGACGTAGTTGGTGATGTCGTGGCTGTCCGCACGCTTCTTGTACAGCTCGACGAGCTCGTCGAGATCCTCTTCCAGATCCTGGAGCTCGATCCGCAACACGTCCAGGAACTTGTGAAGTCGCGCCTGCATCACCCTGCCCCCGTCCGCTTGCCCGCCGCTACTTGGCGGGCCCCGCCAGTGCCTTGTCGATCTGCCGCATCTCGCCTTGCAGCTTATCCGCCATGGCCTGGGCCGCGTTCCGCAAGCCGTCGAGCACCGCCTTGTCGGCGGCCCCTCCCTGCCCGGGTACAGCCTGGACCGTGCCCGAGTACAGGATCTTGCCGTCCTCGACCCGGATGATCCGCGTAGTTGCGGTGGTCTGGGACTTGAAGATGTTGTACTTCTTTCCGGCCAGCTCCACCTGGCTGACGTTGTACCCGTCGCTGATCACCATGACCAGGTAAGAGACCTCCGTTTCCAGGCCCAGCCGGCGGATGGCCTGGGGGTCCCCGCCGAACACCTTCATGAACTCCTCGCCCAGGAGGATCCCGTTGTACTGCGAGAAGTCGAAGGCGATCGCCTTGAGAGCGTTGTACACGCTGTCGAGAATCACCGGGTCCTGTTGGACGGTGTCGCCTGCCTTCTCCATGACGAGGATCGTGGCCCTGCGGGCGGGCGGGACAAAGACGAAATCCCGGGTCACTGCCGCAAAGGCGTACTCGTATCCACCCACGCGGTACACCAGAGAGGCGCGGATCACGGTTTCCTGGTTGGGATTGTCCAGGCTCGCAACCGCGCAGTTGGCCTGTCCGTAGTCGTTGGCGGCCACGTACCCCGTGAGCAGGCCGCTGCCCTTGACGAAGGAGAACAGGATCGGAGCGGCCGGGACCAGGACCTTGCCGCTGCCGTAGTTGAAGGTCACGATCACGCTGGGACTCAGGGAGCCCGGCTTGCCGACCTCGAGGGAGCTGCCGGCGATCTGGTTTTTCTCCTGATCCAGCCACTCCATTCCCGGCTCCAGCGACAGGGCCGCCCCGATCTTCCCGAGGTCGGTTTCCGCTTCGTCCACCACCTGGGCGATCTCGTCGCTCGGGTTGCCTGCATCCTCGGCCTCCGCCAGGACCGCTACCAGCTGCGTGATCCCTTCGGAGATCGATCCCTGGTCTATCTTGTCGCGGCCGTTCTCCAGGTAGGCGTACAGCCGCTGGAGGAGTTGCTGGTCACCGGCCCCGCCGCCGCGGGGCTCCGCGTCCTCCCCTGCACCTCCCGGCTGGCTGCCAGCCGCCGGGTCCGCGGGAGGCGGTGTGCCCATACAACCGGCCAGGAGGATCGCCACGCCGAGGGTCAGGCCCGCGACTGCACTGCTCACACTTCGATGCTTCACCAGGCAACCTCCAGAATCACCGGCTCCGGCGTCTGCAGGAGCTGCGGAACCGTAACGTTGTAGCTGACGCTCCGGCCGTCCTCGGAAAGCTCGCCGAGGTTGTGCCGCAACACGGCACTGGGCGCGGTGAGGCGATAGGCGAGCTCATACCCGGAGAAAAACTCCTCGACCAGGGCGCGCGAGTCTTCGGACAGCTCCTCCGGGTTCCCCGCAGGGGCGATGGTCTGACGAAACACCGTCTCACCACCCGCGGTGGTTAGAGAAAGGCCGAGCCCCGGGTCGGGACTCAGGGCGTTGAGCGCCTCGAGGCGGGTGAACTCGAGGATGGCCCGGATGTACACGTTCTCCTCGTCCTCCCGCTGGTCCAGGTCGGCCAGCCGCAAGCCTTCGATCCCCTCCACCGTGCGCAGGAAATCCTCTTGCGATACCGGCAGCGGCAGGCGCTCGTCGTCGCGCCCCACGTCGATATTCTTCATGTACTGTGATATCTTGTAGCTCAGGATGAGAGTCCCCGAGCCGTCGGCTCGCAGGACGAGACCGCTCTCGATCCCAATGCAGGAGGCCAGCAGCAGGCTGGCCCCGAGGGCGGCCAGGATCAAGAAGTTGCAGGGTTTGGCAGATCGCTTCATATTACGTGGCCGTATTATAGATGATCTTCCTGAGAATATCTATCGGCGGAAGTCCGCTTGAACAACAGGAAGCCCGGGTGATAGACTCGCCCCGGACAGCGAATTCGCGAGGAGAGTGAGGATTTGAGGAAGAAACGCTTGATCTGGGCGCTGGCCGCGTTCTGTCTGGCCGTGGTCCCGGTATTCGATGCTTTGGCCCAGGAGGGCACGGAGGAGGAGCCGGTAGAGCAGCTTGCCATCTATTCCCTGGGCCAGCAGACCCTGTCGATCAGCGCCGGAGTGTTCGTCCCCTTGTTCTATCAGGCCTTCACGGGGGAGTATTCCGACACGACCGGCATCGGTGCGGGGGGCGTGGGCTCCCTGCAGTGGGGAGTTCACCTCAGCAACCACTGGCTGGTGGCCCTCGAGCTCGGGGGGATGTTCAGTCCTAGCCGGGACATTCCCGACAATGTCTTCTACCAGCTGCCCATCACCGCCAAGGGGGCGTACATTTTCCACCTCTTTCCCTTCGAAATCGCCGTGTATCTCGGACTGGGCATGGACATCCTCAAGTACGCCGACCAGACCCAGGTCAACTTTATTCTCAAGCCCGGGGTGACTCCCCTGTGGAAGTTCAACTCGGAATGGGGGTTTGGGCTGAACGTGGTCTGGTGGCTGGTATTCCAG
>JAFGFV010000235.1 GCA_016930895.1 Spirochaetales bacterium
CTGTGGGTCGAGGACGACCGACAGTACCACGCGTACCGCGACCGCGAAGCCGACGGGCTTGTCAGCGTGTGCCCGGGCGCCGTGGTCTGCGTGAGTGTCGCGGACTGCCTGCCGATCTTCGTGGCGGACAGGAACACCGGCGCTTTCGGGTTGCTGCACTCCGGGTGGAAGGGCACCGGCATTTTGGGGCAAGCCCTAGAGATGCTGCTCGAGCGGGGCAGCCGGGTCAGCGACCTGGCCGTGACCCTCGGGCCGGGGATCGGCAGCTGCTGTTACGCGGTGGAAGAGGAACGCTGCCGGCTGTTTGCGCGCGCGTTCGGCAGGCACAGCGTCCGCCGACGCCACGGGCAGGGGTACCTGGACTTGCAGGCGGCCAACCTCGAGATCCTGCGCCGGGCGGGGGTCGGAGAGGTGGCGGTGGTGCGCGCGTGCACCGCCTGCACCCCCCTCCTGTCGTCGTACAGGCGGGACGGGTCTTCGTTCGCCCACATGCTGGCCTTCATCGGCCACATCCCTCGTCAGGAGAGCTGAATGAGACGATACCAGGAGCTTTGGAAGCACATCATCCGCGAGCAGGTGGAGGGGCTTGCCGGCCAGCCAGTGGACCCGCAGAGCGTGGTCCTGGAGACGCCGCCGCGCCCCGAGCTCGGGGAGATCGCCTTCCCGATGTTCCCGTTTGCCCGGGTGCTGCGGCGCGCCCCCGCCCAGATCGCGCAGGAGCTCGCCGCTCGCCTGGCCGGACGCCCTGACACGGCGCACCCTCTCACAGGCAGGGCCGAGGCGCAAGGGCCCTATCTCAACGTGCACCTGGACCGCAGGGAGGTGGCCGAGCGTACCGTGGGAGAGATCCTGCAGTCAGTGGACCTGTACGGGCACGGCGACGAGTACCGGGGCCAGCGGGTCGTGGTCGAGTTCTCCGCCCCCAACACGAACAAGCCGCTGCACCTCGGGCACCTGCGCAACGACGCCATAGGAATGGCCACAGCCCGGATCCTGGAGGAGGCCGGGGCGGAGGTTCTCAAGGTCAACCTGATCAACGATCGGGGCATCCACATCTGCAAGTCGATGCTCGCGTACCAGCAGTTCGGGGGCGGCGTGACCCCCGAGCAGCTCGGACAGAAGGGCGACCACCTGGTCGGCGATTACTACGTCCGTTTCGCCGCGTGGGCCAAGGAGGATCCCCGGGCGGAGGAGCGCGCGCGGGAGATGCTGGCGGCCTGGGAGCAAGGAGAGCCGCAGACGCGCGCCCTGTGGGAGACCATGAACCGTTGGGCCATCGAGGGCATCACCGAGACCTACAGGGCCACCGGCGTGAGCTTCGACCGCATCTACCGGGAAAGCGACACCTATCTGCTGGGCAGGCAGGTCGTGCTCGAAGGGGTGGAGGGGGGCATCTTTCAGCGCGATCCGGATGGTTCGGTCTGGGTGGACCTGAGCGCGCAGGGTCTGGACAGGAAGGTGCTGCTGCGCAGCGACGGCACCTCCCTGTACGTGACCCAGGACATCGGCACTGCGGTGCAGCGCCACCATGACTGGCCCTTCGACCAGATGATCTACGTGGTCGGGAACGAGCAGCGCCACCACTTCCAGGTTCTGTTCGAGATTCTGGCGATGCTGGGCCACGAATGGGCCCGCAACCTCCATCACCTCGCCTACGGCATGGTCAACCTTCCGGAGGGCAAGATGAAATCCCGGGAGGGGACGGTCGTGGACGCCGACGATCTCATCGAAAGCATGGAGGCCCTGGCGATCGAGGAGATCCGCGAGAAGGGGCGGGAAGCGGAAATCGAGGACCTGTCCGGCGCCGCCCGCAAGATCGCCCTGGGGGCGCTGCACTTCTACCTGTTGCAGCCCTCTCCGTACAAGGACATGATCTTCGACCCCAAGGAGTCCATATCCTTCCTCGGCAGCACGGGGCCCTACCTCCAATACACCGGTGCCCGTATCTCGAGCATGCTGCGCAAGTTCGGCGAGCGCCGCGAGCGCTTCGCGGGAGGAAGCTTCCGACCCGAGCTGCTGAAGGCACCGGAGGAATGGGAGATCCTCAAGCGCCTGAGCGCCTACCCGGACACCGTGCTCCTGGCCGCGCGGGAGCTGAACCCCTCGGTGCTGACCGCGCACCTGTACGAGCTGGCCAGGGCTTTCAGCCAGTTCTGGCACGAGCACCCGGTGCTCCAGAACGAGGACGCCGACCTGGTGGTCAGCCGCATCTCGCTGGCCCGCAGCGTCCGCCAGGTCCTGTACAACGGGATGCGCCTCATCGGGGTGCCGTTCCTGGAGAGAATGTAGCGGCCGATTCGGGAAAGAAAACGTCCGTGATGCTCACGCGGCCCTCCCCGTCCCGAAAGCCCAGCCGGTGGTACACGAGTCCCGAATCCGCGGGTATCCGGTAGTCAAAGAAACCGCTCTCGGGGTCCCACCGCTCGGGCTCCAGCGGGACCACGCCGGAGAGCAGCACCGGGCTCCGGGCCCCACCCGGGTCCATTCTCCCGGACACCCGGAACCCACCCTCCCCTTGCCCGCCGGGAAGACGCTCGATGCGCAGCTCCGCCATCCTCCGGGCGACAAGCAGGACCACCCAGACCCGCCGCGCCCCCAGAGAGGCGCAGCCCACCCCCACGTGGGTCCACAGGGGGTTCTCCACGACGGCGCGGTGGGACCGGCTGGCGGCCCAGGCCGGCCCGACCTCCCGCGGATCCAGCCCGCTGCCCAGGATCTCCCCCACCAGGGTCGAGGTGCCGCCCGCAGCCTGCACCCGGTCCAGGGCGTCTGCGCCCCTGCGGTCCCGATGCGACAGGACCCCGCGGGCGGCGAGCTCTGCCGCGTAGTCCCCGGCGGCCTGTTCGAGGATGGGATCGGTCAACACTGGGGCGCACCCCGCCCCCCGGCGGGCCGCCCCGAGCCAGGAGAGGATCTCGAAGGTGTCCGAGGGGGGGCATTCGCCGAACAAGGAGGGCAACCCCGCGGCGAGGAGCAGGGTCACCGCGACAAGACAGCGATGCGGGGCCGGCCGTACCCTTTTCATAAGTTCTTCGATTGATTATAACTAGTCAGCAAACGGTCGAGCAACCACGCCATCCCTGGAGCGAAGCATGTCCACGCTGGGAGCCATACGCAACATCGGCATCATCGCCCACATCGACGCCGGCAAGACTACCACCACCGAGCGGATCCTGTACTACACGGGCAAGAGTCACCGTATCGGCGAGGTCGATGACGGCGAAGCGACCATGGACTGGATGGTGCAGGAACAGGAGCGGGGCATCACGATCACGGCGGCAGTGACCACCTGCTATTGGAAGGACAAGCAGGTCAACATTATCGATACCCCCGGGCACGTGGATTTTACCGCAGAGGTGGAGCGCTCGATCCGGGTCCTGGACGGCGCGGTAGTGATCTTCGCGGCGGTGGGCGGGGTGGAGCCGCAATCCGAGACGGTTTGGCACCAGGCAGACCACTACCGGGTGCCGCGCCTGGCGTACATCAACAAGATGGACCGGGTCGGTGCCGATTTTTTCGGGGTCATCGAAGAGATGAAGCAGAAGCTGAGCGCCATCCCCCTGATCCTGACCCTGCCGATCGGCCGGGAGTCGGAGTTCGAAGGCATCGTCCACCTGTTGTCCATGAAGGAGATCCGCTGGAGCTTCGAAAACCTCGGCGCCACCGTGGTCGAGACCGACGTCGACCCCGCCCGCCTCGACGAGGCACAGGCCTATCGGCAGCGCCTGCTCGACCAGCTCTCCTCGATCTCGGACCAGGAGATCGCCGACACCCTGACGGAGCTCTTTCTCGAGGGCAGTCCCATCCCGGACCAGCTGATCCGGGACGCGATCCGCCGGGGCACGATCGATCGGGACTTCGTGCCTGTCCTGTGCGGCGCCTCGCTCAAGAACATGGGCGTGCAGCCCCTGCTGGATGCGATCGTGGATTTCCTGCCGGCCCCCGACGAGGTGCTCGCGCCGGTGGCCTATCACGTCAAGAAGGAAAAGAACGTGGAGGTCCCCATCAGGGTGGACGGCCCGCCGGTTGGCCTGATCTACAAGATCCAGTTCGACCGGGAGGCGGGACCCCTGAGCTTCGTGCGCATGTACTCCGGAAGCCTGCGCAGCGGGGCGGCAGTGTTCAACGTGGACAAGAACAAGCGCGAGCGCATCCATCGGCTCCTGCGCATGCACTCCAACCGCTACGAGACCCTGGAGGAGATCCGGGCAGGAGACGTGGCCGTGGTGGTGGGCTTCAAACTCGCCCAGACCGGGGACACTGTCGGTTCCGACCAGTTCCCGGCGCTCCTCGAGCCGATGCAGTTCCCGGAGCCGGTGATCGCCGTGGCCATCGAACCCCGGACCCTGTCGGAACGCAGCAAGCTGGAGGCGGCGCTGAAGCAGCTCGAGCGGGAGGACCCGACCTTCACCGTCAAGGAAAACGAGGAGACCGGGCAGCTCATCATCTCCGGCATGGGAGAGCTGCACCTGGACGTCCTGGTCAGGCGGGTCATCGACGACTTCAAGGTGCAAGCCCGGGTGGGGCCCCCGCAGGTCTCCTACCGCGAATCGATCACCCGGGAGGCCACTCACCGGGAGCGCTACCACAAGGTCCTCGCCGGCAAGGAGAACGTTGCCGAGATCACCCTGAGAGTGCGGCCGCGGGAACGGGGAGAGGGGAACCGCTTCGCCAACGAGCTCAGCGTGGAGGTCCTGCCCCGGGAGATGGCAGACGCCGTGCAGCGCGGGGTGATGGGAGGCTTATCGGCTGGGATCAGCTACGGCTACCCTGCCATAGACATGGAGGTGACCCTGATCGATGCGGTCTTCAACCCCGCCACCTCGACGGCCATGGCGTTCGAGGCCGCCGGCGCCCTGGGGTTCGACGCCGCCTGCCGCAAGGCCGCTCCGGTCCTGCTGGAACCGATCATGAAGGTCGACATTCTGGTCCCGAAGGAGTACCTCGGGGAGGTCCTGGGCAACCTGACCGCCCGCAAGGGGGAGATCGTGGCCATTGAAAGCAAGCCTGCAGTGGAAAGCATTCACGCCCACGTGCCCCTGGCGACGATGTTCGGCTATTCCACCTCCCTGCGCAGCGCGACCCAGGGTCGAGCGACCTTTTCCATGGAGTTCAGCCACTTTGCCCCCCGCCCGGACTTTGCCGGGGCTGCGTAGCCTCCCGCCGCGGGCCCCTCGGGGCTGATCCAGAGGCCCACGCGTTGACAAAGCCCGAAGACACTGAGTATCATCAACGAACCCCTCGAGAGACACAAGAACACAAGGAGCAGTGGAATGAGCGCTAGCACTGATGGAATACGGAATGTTGCCATAGTCGGTCACGGGAGCACGGGCAAGACCACCCTTCTCGAGCAGATGCTCGCCGCTGGAGGCGTTATCCCCAAGCCCGAGCCCGTCGAGTCCGGCAAGACCGTCAGCGACTACGCGGAGGAGGAAATCAGCCGCGGGATTTCGATCCACGCCGCGCTGGCCCACGTCAACTGGAAGGACACCAAGATCAACCTGCTCGACACCCCGGGAGCGAGTGACTTCGTCGGGGAAGTGATTCCGGCGCTCCGCGCCGCCGACTCGGTGCTGCTCATGGTGGCGGCGGAGGCAGGGGTGCAAATCGGCACGATCCAGATCTGGCGTCGGATCCGGCAGCGGAACCTCCCGGCGGTGGTGTTCATCAACAAGATGGACAAGGACCACGCGGATTTCGGCAAGGCCGTCAGTGATCTGAAAGAGAACTTCGAGACCAATTTCGTCCCCCTTGCCATTCCCATGGGCGCCGCCGGCTCGTTCAAGGGCGTCGTCAACCTGATCGAGAAGAAGGCGTACCTGGAAGGGAAACCGGCGGAGATACCGCAGGACATGGCGGCGGAGATCGAAGAACGTCGGCTGGCACTGATCGAAGCGGCCGCCGAAGGGGATGACGCCCTCATGGAGAAGTTCTTCGAAACCGAGACCCTGAGCGACGAGGAAATCGTGGAGGGGATTCGCAAGGGAATCCGTTCCCGGAAGGTCGTTCCGGTGTTCTGCGGCTCGGCCCTGGCCAATGCGGGGGTCACCGCCCTTCTGGACGCGGTGGCCGCGCTATGCCCCTCCCCCGCGGGCAAAGAAGAACCCCTGGCGGGAGAGGTGGGGCAGGACGGCCAGACGGCCGCCGCCAAACCGATCACGCCCGAGGGCGGCCCCTCGGCGTTCGTGTTCCGGACTGCGATCGATCAATTCTCGGGCCGGCTGTCCTTCGTCAAGGTGATCACCGGAACGATTCACGGGGACTCGGAGCTGGTCAACAGCAGGGAGAAGAAGCGGGAGAAGGTGACCAAGGTCTACACCTGCCAGGGCAA
>JAFGFV010000236.1 GCA_016930895.1 Spirochaetales bacterium
GACCGCCGGCCCCGAGTAGCCGCTTTCGGCGCCCACGCCGTGAATGTTCGGCTTCGGGACCCAGTCCTCCAGGCCGATCTCCGAGATCCCCCGGAAGGTGTTGACCGCCGAGATGGCGTCCGCCCCGCCCTTTTTGGCGTAGAGGGCCGGCTCGGTCATGTCGGTGATGTTGGGGGTCATCTTGGCCATGACCGGGATCTTGACCGCCTTCTTGACCACCTCGGTGAATCCCTCCAAGAGCTGGAAGGCCTGGCCCACCTTGTGCCCCGAACCCTCGATGGTCATGTGCGGGCAGGAGAAGTTGAGCTCCAGCATGTCGGCGCCGTTGTCCTCCGCAGCCTTGGCCAGGTACTCCCAGTCGTCCATCGAGAAGCCCATGATGCTGGCGACGATGGGATGCTTCGGGTAGCGCTTCTTGAGATACAGGAAGTCCAGCAGGTTGTCCTTGAGAGGCCGGTCCGAGATCTGCTCCACGTTCTGAAGACCCATCAGGTGCTTGGAGCCGTAGTGGTAGGCGTTCATGCGCGGAGAGGGGTGGACGATCGGCCAACGGCCCGAGGCCAGGGTCTTGAAGGCCACGCCGCCCCAGCCCGCCTCGAAGCTCTTGGCCACCATCTCCGCGCTGTTGGACACCGGCGAAGACGACAACAGGAAGGGGTTCGGGAAACGGACCCCGCAGAAATCAACGGAAAGATCGATATTCTTGGCCATGCTCTTGCCTCCTCTATTTCAACGCCTGCTTGATCGCCCGAGCGGCCAGCTTGCCATCCTGCACCGCTTCGACCACCAGGCCCGGACCCCGGACGATGTCCCCACCGGCATAGACCCCTGTGACCGAGGTGGCCCCCGTCTTGGGATCGGCGACGATCAGCCGCTGGCGGCTTGTCTCGATCCCGGCCCCCCAGTCCACCTGCTCGTCGGTCTTGTTGCCGATGGCCTCCACCACCAGGTCGGCGGGCAGCTCCCACTCGGAACCCTCGATCTCCACCGGGCGACGGCGTCCCGAGGCGTCGGGATCCCCCAGGCGGGTGCGTACCAGCCTGAGGCCCTTGATGCGGCCGTTCCCCGACGCGTAGCCGACGGGCTGATTGAGCAACAAGAAGTGCACGCCCAGTCTCAAGGCCTCCTGGCGTTCGTCCTCCTCCGCCGGCATCTGGGCATATGAGCGGCGGTACACCAGGTAGACGTCCCGGGCCCCCAGCTTGAACGAGGATTCTGCGCAGTCCATGGCCACGGAGCCGCCGCCGACCACGGCCACGGTCTTGCCTTCGACCTGTTTGGCGAGCTCGGGGAAACGCTCCTCCCGCAGGGCTTCCAGGTACTCCACGGAGGTGTACAGCCCCTGGAGGTCCTTTGCGCTCGGATCCAGCCTGACCGCCGACCACAGACCCGGCGACAGGAACACCGCCTGGAAACCTTGAGCGAGCAGCTGTTTGGCCCCCTCCACCCCGTCGATTCGGGTTCCAGTCTTGAACTGCACCCCCAGGTCGTGGAGGTCCTGGAGCTCATTCTCCAAAAAGGCCTTGTCGAAGCGGTAGGCCGGCACTCCGTAGCGGATTACCCCTCCGATCTCCGACCTCTCTTCGAACACGGTCACCTGGAAACCGTCCCTGGCCAACTCGGCAGCGCAGGACAGGCCCGCGGGCCCGGAGCCGACCACCGCCACCGTCTCCTTGCGCGGCGCGGGCTTCTCGAACACCTTGAAGCCGGTCCGCCAGCCTTCTTCGATCAGGAAGCGCTGGATCCTGCCGATCTCGATGGGCCGGCTGATCCCGGTGGCGCTGCACTCCTTTTCGCACAGCTGCGCCGTCGGGCAGAGCACCCCGCAGGCCCCGCCGAGAATGTTGTTGATCTTGATGGTGCGGATGGCGCCGGTGATGTTGCGCAGCCGGAGCTTGCGGATGAAGGTCCCCGGGTCCGTTTCCGCCGGGCATCCCTTGGAGCAGGGCGGGTCGTAGCACAGCAGGCAGCGGTCGGCTTCCGCCAACGCATGGGCCAGGCCAATGCCCGGCTTCATCTCTCGAAAGCTATCAGCATAACTCACAACGATGCCTCCTTCTTCGGCTGTGATTTCAATCGGCAACTGCCTTGCGCCGCATCTTACGGGCCGGGTCGCGCTGGATCAGCAATACCGACCCGATGACCACGGCGGCGCCCACGTAACTGAGCATTGCAGGCCGCTCACCCAGCAGCAGGTAGCTCAGAGCGATCCCGAACACCGGGATGAGCAGCTTGAACCCCACCGCCCGCACCACACCCGCGGACTTGAGGGCCAGGTTGAACAGGGGATACACCAGCGCCGTCCCGATGACCCCGATGTACAGAAGCGTCACCCACTGCCTCCCGCGAACCTCGCTGAAAGGCGTCCTGCCGAGCACGATCAAGGCAACGACAAAGAGTACCGCGGCACCGGACAGCATCGATAGAAACGTCGGCACGAAGCCTCCGTACCGGACCACGTAGCGCTTCAGCAAGATGGAATAGATGCTGATCGACAGCGCGCCGCCAACGAGGATCAGATTGCCCCACAAGAAGCGCCGAGCGGCCAGAGTCCCCAGCGCCGACACACCCACTCCGGCGATCACGACGAGCGCCACCCCAGCCACCCCGCTCAGGGAGGCGACCAGGCGAAGCCGAGAGAAATCTTCCTTGATTATAAGAGGCGCCAGCAGGGTTGTAAAGATCGGCTGGGTGTTCGCCAGCAGCGAGCCGTTGCAGGCCGTGGAGAGCTTGATCCCGAAGGTCAGGCAGATGGAGAACAGGGCAATCCCTGGGATGCCGAGCAGGCTCATCATCCACTGGTCCCGGCGCAGGGTCGCGCGGCGCAAGGTCGCGGGCCGCAAGGTCACGGGGCCCACCAGGCGGCGCCGCTCGAGCAGGTACAGTGGAATCAGCGGCAGAACCCCGAAGAAGTACCGGAAGAAGGAAATCGACAGGGGGCTGAGCTGACCAGTCACGCTCTTCATGGCCGGAAAGACCGTGGCGAGAACGAACATCACCACCACGAGGAGGACACTCCACCAAGCCTGAGAGTGCGGTCTGGACGGCGACATAGATAACTCTATTTTACTAGATCACTCAGGAAAATCAAGCTGTTTCCAACTCGATTCCAACTTCGATTTCAAATGCTGTTGTGACCAGACTCGCGCCGGCAACCGGCCGGGTGCTCGCTGCGGCGGTCGCATGGATTCCGCCGCATGCTCGCGGCGCCCAGGCCAATGCCCGCTTTGAAAACCGACCATGACGTGGTATTATAGAAAAGGATTGTGAAAGTATTGCGCGCCCTAGTCCCAGCTCTGGTTCTCATGTTGCTCGCGGCAGGTTGCTCGGACCTGTCCGTGTTCTCGCCTTCCAACGAGGGCACCGTGGCCGTAGAAGTGCGTTCCCTCCACGAGGGAGGTGTCATCGGCCCCGGGGAAAGCCTCAGCTTCGTGATCCACGGAAATGCGGATGCCCAAGAGGACCTGCAGCTCGAGATCATCCTGACGGACGATCAGGGCGACGGGGTTTGGAGGCGGACCCTGAGCGATCCCGCCGTGAACGAAGAGCTGGAGCTCGTCCTGCCGGATCTGCAGACCGGGCAATACGAAATCCTCCTGCAGGTCATGGGGACGGATTCGGCCGCGAGCCGGAAGAGTCTCTCCTTCTTCTACGTGCAGGGCCGCTACGCTATCACCGGGCTGAGCTCGTACCCCCCGTCCACGCTGCCCGGGGCAGAGATCGTGGTGCAGACGGACCTCGAGGTCCCGAATGGGGCGGACCCCTACATTCGCTGGACCCAGGGCGACGCCGTGCTGGCCAGGGGGCTGCTCAGCGAAGGCCTGGAGACGATCACCTGGAAGGCACCGCGCGAGCCGGGGGTCTACCCCGTGACCGTGGAGCTCTTCCCGGTGCCCCCCTCCGGCAGCGAGGATTTCTCCTTCTCCTCCGCCCTTGCGATGACGGCGCGTCTGTACATCAGCCCCGGCGTTCCGACGGCAGCTGACACTCTCGTGCCCGAAGCTTCGTACTACAGCCTGTTCCATTTCGATGGTTCGCTCAACGACCGGGGAAGGCTGGGGACTACCGCGTCCGGAGAATCGCAGGCGACGGGAGAGCTGTTCGGGGATGCCGAGTTTGCCTCCGGTGCGTCCTCGGACGGGCTTAGCATCCGTGCCGGCTCCGGCATGCGCTACCCCCGGCTGATTCTGCCCCTGTCCGGGACCGAGGGCCCCGCGGGCCAGGCCCCGGAGGGCACGGGATCGCTCGCCCCGTGCACTCTCACCCTGGCCCTGGTGCCGGATGTCGAGCCCCGCGAGGCTGCCCTGCTGACCACCCGCTCCGCCGACGGAGGCTTTGGGTTGATCGTTCGCTTCGACGCCCAAGGCAGCCTGGTTGCCACGCTACGTAGCGCCGATGAGGCCGTCGTGGACTTGCCCTCCGGCATGCCCGCCCTGAGCGCGGGAAAGCTTCAGCGGGTAGACTTGTCCTTGGTGGTCTTGGCCGACACCGTGACCGCACTCTGGTTCCTAGACGGCCGCCAGACTGCAGCCTTGGCGCGTGTCCTGCCGCTCAAAGCCGTCGGAGCGGCCGGCGAGGCGGGCGGGGACACGGTGCTCGGGGGAACCAATGGCTTCGCCGGAACCGTGACCGAGCTGGGCGTGTACTTCGAGGACGACCAGGGTCGCCCGGCCGTGGATCCGGGGATCTTCCGGTCCGCGATGCAGAAGCGCTTCGGCCTCTCACTGATTCTCGCCGAGGGATTCGAGGGCCTGTACCCGCCCTCAGGGTTCGAGCTCCAGGGTCGCCCGGCCCTGGAAAAGGGTGCCCTGGTCTTGCGCCCGGGACCGGAAGCCGGCGAGCCATCGGCGGCCGTAGACTCCCCGGTCGGGCCGGCCGGCTCGATTTCGGGCTTGAAAACACCGCTCTTCGAGCTTCGGCTCCCGGAAATCATCATCGAGCTGCAGACGCGAACCGGGTTCCCGGCAGGAAGCCGGATCGTGTTCCAGTGGGAGGGGGAAGAGGACGGCTTCGCGGAGCTCCGCTGCGAGGGCGGGACACCCCAGGCCTTCGGCAGCCTCCTGGATCCACGGGTTCCCGGGGGCGCGCTTCGTCTCCCCCGCCTGCCGGCCGCGCTCCGGATCCGTTTGAGCTCGAGCGGCCTGACGGTCGAGCCTTTCGAGGATAGCGGAGACGATCAGGCGCCGTCGGTCACTCTGCCCATCGGCGCTTCCCCCGAGGGCAGCAGCTGGCTCAGGCTGTCCCTGTTCGGCGCGCCGCAAGCCGGGCCCCTCGAACTCGACCACGTTCTGATCTACGGAGCCTCGGAGCGGTAGAGCCCCCGTACCGCATCCACTTCCCTTCGCATCAGGGCGATGTGCGCCGGCGTGGTGCCGCAGCACCCCCCGACGATCGAAGCCCCGGCCGACACGAGCTCGCGCACCCTGGCAGCCATGACTTCGGGGGTCTCGCGGTAGACGGTCCTGCCGTCGACGATCTCAGGAAGCCCCGCGTTGGCGTGCACCAGCAGCGGTCGGTCGGTGAGCTTCCGGAACTCCGCGATCAGAGGGATCATCCCGGCAATCCCGTTCCCGCAGTTGGCACCCAGCACGTCCGCACCCGCGGCCGTCAGCACTTCCACGGCCCGGGCCGGATCGACTCCCATGACGGTTCGAAAACCGTGGACAGTGGGCCCGAAGGTCATGGTGGCCATGACCTCCAGGCTCTGGCCGGTCTCGCCCTCCACGTATCGACCCGCCCTGACCGCGCAGGCGGCCTCCTCGACGCTGACCATGGTTTCGATGCACAGTACCCGCACGCCGGCATCCACTACCGCCCGGACCTGCTCCGCAAACACACCTTCGAGCTGCTCTTCGTCGTAGTCCCCAAGAGGTTTCAGGAACTCCCCGGAGGGCCCGATCGAGGCCGCGACGATGCAGCCCGGGGCCCCCTCCAGGGACAGGCGCGCCCCGGCGCCGTTCAGTTCCGCGACCCGCTCCGCCAAGCCGTGGCGTCGGAGCATCGCCGCGCTGCCTCCGAAGGTGTTCGTGAGCACCATGTCCGCGCCGGCGGCCGCATAGGCCGCGGCCACCCCCCTGACCCGTTCCGGGTGATCCACGTTCCACAACTCGGGACAGCTGCCGGGCTCCAGCCCCTGACTCTGGAGCATCGTGCCCCAGGCTCCATCGGAAAGGAGAACCCCCTTCTCGTTCAGCCGCTCCCTGAGTCTCCCCATCGCCACCTCCTCGGGTGAGGGAATTATCCCACAACCTGGCAGAGCGTGGCTACCTCGCGGGAGCAGGATCAGGGACTTGCTGAAGGGGGGAGAGGGACTCAGCCTCTGGTCGAGGAACCGACGAACAGACCCCGGAGGTGGCTGTATACCGGGAGGCTCAAGCGCGCCTCGAAGAGCATGCGCGCGCGCTCCTCCTCGGTGCGCCCGCACAGGTAGTCTTCCAGCAAGTGGTCGATCTCCTGCACGGCGGGCTCCACGAAGCGCCGGAAGCGTTCCTGCGCCTGGGAAGGGGCAGAGGAGCGGGACGGAGGAGCCGCGTTGACCCGGGCGATCCTTCGCCGCAGGCTGTACTCGCGGTTAAGCAGGTCATCCAACCATTCCATGGCATTCCTCTGTCCATTGTATCGGCGGATTGCGAGGCGGGGCTTAGAGCTGTGGACCCTGTACTCGAGGGCCAAGGCCCGCCGAAAGTAGTTGCATGCATCAGGATATCTTGATATAGTAATGGAAATGACCTGCCTGCCTGCCTTCAAGGCCCTGGGAGAGCAGACGCGCCTGCGCCTCCTGAACCTGCTCCTGCACCACGAGCTCAACGTGCAGGAGCTGACGGAAATTCTGCAGATGGGGCAGCCCCGGGTCTCCAGGCACCTGAAGGTCCTGGCCGACAGCGGTTTCCTGGACTCCCGCCGCGACGGCCTGTGGGCCTTCTACCGGGTGCGCGGGCAGGGGGAGTCCCGCCGCCTCCTGGACGCGATCGCGTACCTGTTCCAGGGGGAAGAGCCCTTCCAGGAGGATTTGCGGTGCGCCAGGGGTCTGCTCCAGGAAGGCCGGCAGGCTACACGGCGTTTCTTCGACGCCGTGGCCGCGGACTGGGAGAACCTTCGGTCCGACATCCTGGGTCAGCTCGACCTCGCGGCAGCGATCGCCGCGCGGCTTCCCCACTGCCCCGTTGTGAGCGACCTGGGCTGCGGCAGCGGCGCCCTGCTTGGCCCCCTGACCCGCCGCGCCGACACCGTGATCGGGATCGATGCCTCCGAGCGGATGCTTTTCGAGGCGCGCAGGCGCCTGGAGCGCCAGTCCCTGGGAGGAGTCCAGCTGCGCCTCGGGGAGCTGGAGCACCTGCCCATGGGCGACGCAGAGACCAACTGGGCGGTGGTCAACCTGGTCCTTCACCACCTGCAGGATCCCCGGGCCGGGCTGCGGGAGGCCGCCCGAGTGGTCCAGCCCGGAGGGGGACTGATCGTGGTGGACTTCGACAAGCACGCCGAGGAGCTGCTACGCAGCCGCTACGGCGACCGTTGGTTGGGCTTCACCGACCAGGAGATGACGGGCTGGATGGTCGAGGTGGGCTTCCGTGTGGAGCAGCGTCACAAGCTCCCGGTCCGGCTCGGTCTCACAGCCCTGCTCTGGCGGGCGGTCAGAACCCAGATGCAAGACGAGCAAACAGCACACAAGGAGTAACGAATGAGCACACTTCCTCTGGATCCGAAGCTCCCCTACAAGGTCGCGGACCTCTCGCTGGCCGATTGGGGACGCAGGGAGATGGAGCTGGCGGAGAAGGAGATGCCCGGCCTGATGGCCGTCCGCCGCAAGTACGGACCCGAAAAGCCCCTGAACGGAATGAAGATCACGGGAAGCCTCCACATGACCATTCAGACCGCGGTCCTGATCGAGACCCTCAAGGCGCTCGGCGCGGACCTGCGCTGGGCCTCCTGCAACATCTTCTCGACCCAAGACCATGCCGCGGCCGCCATCGCGGCAGCCGGCAGCGCGGCGGTGTTCGCCTGGAAAGGCGAGAGCCTGCAGGAATACTGGTGGTGCACGGAGCAGGCCCTGTCCTGGCCCGACGGCTCGGGCCCGGACCTGATCGTCGATGACGGGGGGGACGCGACCCTGTTCGTGCACCAAGGGGTCAAGGTAGAAGAGGACCCCACCCTGGCGGACAAGGAGGGGTACGACCCGGAGATGGCCATCGTCATGGCACGCCTCCGCGACGGAGTCGAGCGCAATCCGCGCCGCTGGACGGAGGCGGCCGCTGGGATCAAGGGGGTCTCGGAAGAGACCACCACGGGGGTGCATCGCCTGTACCAGATGATGGATCGCGGAGAGCTGCTCTTCCCGGCCATCAACGTGAACGACTCCGTGACCAAGAGCAAGTTCGACAACCTGTACGGCTGCCGGGAAAGCCTGGCCGACGGGATCAAGCGGGCCACCGACATCATGGTGGCCGGCAAGAAGGTCGTGGTGTGCGGCTACGGGGACGTCGGCAAGGGCTGCGCACAGTCGATGCGGGGATTCGGGGCCCAGGTGTACGTGACCGAGATCGACCCGATCTGCGCGCTCCAGGCAGCCATGGAGGGCCTCCCGGTCGTGACCCTGGAGGAGATGGCGCCGGTTGGCGACATCTTCGTGACGGCCACGGGCTGCTGCAACGTGATCCAGGGCGAGCACATGGAGCAGATGAAGGATGGGGCAATCGTCTGCAACATCGGTCACTTCGACTGCGAGATCGAGATGCGCTACCTGGACAACAACCCGGACTGCCGCAAGCAGACCATCAAGCCCCAGCTGGACCGCTGGACCCTGTGCTCGGGGCGTTCGATCCTGGTCCTGGCGGAGGGGCGGCTGGTCAACCTGGGCTGCGCCCACGGCCACCCGAGCTTCGTGATGAGCGCCAGCTTTACCAACCAATGCCTGGCCCAAATCGAGCTGGCCGGTAAGCCCCACGAGCACAAGGTATACATCCTGCCCAAGCGGTTGGACGAGGAGGTGGCGCGCCTGCACCTGGACCACCTGGGAGTCAAGCTCACCGGGCTTCGCCCCAACCAGGCCAGTTACTTGGGCATCCAGATTCAGGGGCCATTCAAGCCCGATCACTACCGGTACTAGGGCCTCCCATGGCTGTCTCCCCTTCCGGAACGACACCCGTGCGCGTGGGGATCCTGGGCTGCGGGGCCCTGGGCGGTGTCATGGCGGTGCGGCTGGCCGAGGTCGAGGGGATCCATCTGGAGGTGTACAACTCCAACCCCGAGATCGCCCGCGCCGTGGAAGAGCGCGGCCTCGTGCTCCTCGACCGCGGCCGGAAAACGGTGCGGCGGGTCCGGCTGCTGCCAGCTCCGCCGGCCCCGGGCGCGGGCGATCGGCCCCTCGACCTGGTGATCCTGGCCACCAAGTCGGTGGGGCTGGTCGAAGCCGCCCGCGGGCTTCTCCCGGCCCTGGGCGAGGGTGGAGTCCTGGTGACCACTCAGAACGGCCTCGTGGCCCTGGACTTGGCGGAAGCTTTGGGTCCCGAGCGGGTGGTGGCGGGGGTGGTGCTCTGGGGGGCCTCCATGGACGCCCCGGGGGTATACCGGGTCACCGCCCATGGTCCCTTCGTGATCGGGCCGCCGGGCCCCGGCCTGGACCGCGCGGCAGCGGTTGTGGACCGCGTGGCAGCGGTTCTCGGGCAAGTATTCCCGGTGCGCAGCTCCGCCAACATGCCCGGGGTGCTGTGGTCCAAGCTGGCGATTACCGCCTCCCTGACCACCCTGGGAGCCGTCACGGGTTTGAGCTTCGGCGAGCTGGTGCGCCGGCGGGACAGCCGCCGGCTGCTGCTGGGGCTGGGAAGCGAAGTCCTGGCCGCGGCCCGCTCCACCGGTGTGAGCCTGGAGCCGCTGGCCGGGGGACTAGACATGGAGCGCCTGCTCTCCCCGAGCGGCTCCCCAGGAGCCTACCCGGCCCCGCTCAGGCACCTGCTCATTCGGCTCATCGGTTGGAAGCACCGCAGCACTGAGAGCTCCATGCTCGATTCCCTGCGACGGGGCCGCAGGACCGAGATCGGGTTCATCAACGGCCGGGTCGTGGAGCTGTGCAAGGAAGCAGGGCTACCCTGCCCCCTCAACCAGCTGGCGGTCGAGCTGGTGCGGGAGCTGGAGAAGGGCACGGGCATGCCGGCCGTAGAACAGCTCGAGCGCTTCGCGGTAGGATGAGACGGATGACTGCAAACAAACGGGAGATCTTCCTGAAGGTAGGCGAAGAGCTCTTCGGCCGCTACGGGTACAAGGAGGTCGGCATCGAGGACATCGCCCGGGAGGCCGGCATGGGGACCGGGAGTTTCTACACCTACTTTCCCGCGAAAGAGCTCTTCTACGAGGAAATCCTGGAGACCCTCGAGAGCAGGAGCATCGAGGAGATCGACCGCCTGGTGGCAGGCTTCGAGTCTCCGATCAGCAAGCTCAAGGCCGTGTACCGCTTTGCCACCCTGGGCATCCGCAAGAATCCCATTCTCCTGGGCATCCTGACGGCGAACCACAGGTACATCTACCCCGGGCAGCGGGAGCGCCTGGAGCGGGGGACCACCCTGCGCCAGCACGTCGAGAAGGTCATCGACGCGCTCATCCAGGAGGGGGAGCAGAAACGGCTGCTGCGCGTCAAGGGCCTACGCAACCCCACCGCCCTGCTCCTGGCCGTGTACGACGCCATCCTCATGCGCCGGGACAGCGCCGGGCTCGAAGAGCTGATGAACGACGCGCTGCACCTGCTCGAGCGGGGCCTCAGGCGCCGGATCCGCCTGCGCCCGGGGACGCGAACCGCTCCGGGACGCCGGCGCTCTCAGAAAGCCTAGCGGTTCCTCCGGGAAGGTTTCTCGCTCAGGTCCAGCTTGAGGCGGTCGCGCAGGCCCTGGAAGGCCTCGAGGGTGCGCTGGATGTCCTCGTCGCTGTGCGAGGCCGTCGGGATCATCCGGAACATGACAACCCCCAATGGCACCACCGGATAGGTCACCCCGGACACAAAGACCCCGTAGTCTTCTCGCAGCATCCGGATCATGGACATGGCCATCTGCTCGCTGCCGGCCGGCACGTACACCGGCGTGATCGGCGAGCGGGTGTCGCCGATGTCGAAGCCCAGCTCGATCAGGCCCTTCTGGAGCGTGCGGGTCACCTCCCACATGCGCTCCCGGTGCTGCGGTTCGTTCATGATCGCGTCCAGGGTAGCGCTGAGCACGTCCACGTACACCATGGGCAGGCTCTTGGCGAACACGTTGGTCCGGGAGTTGTACTTGACGTAGAGGATCGGCTCCTGCTCGCCCGCGGTGACCCCACCGATGGCCGCGAAGGCCTTGGCGAAGGTCCCGAAATACAGGTCGATGCGGTCCTGCACCCCGTACAGCTCCCCCGCCCCGCGGCCGTGTTCCCCCACGACCCCGAAACCGTGAGCATCATCCACGAACAGCCGGGCCCCGTAGCGCTCCTTGAGCGCGCAGATGCCGGGCAGATCCGCGATGTCTCCGCGCATCCCGTAGACCCCCTCGGTCACGATCAGGATGCCGCCCTTGCGATCCTTGTTGGCCCCCTTCAGGTGAAACTCCAGGTTGTCGAGATCGTTGTGCTTGAACGAGCGAAACCGCCGCCCTGCCGAGGCCAGCACCGTCGCGTCCACGATGCTCGCATGGCTCAGGCGGTCCATGATGACCACGTCTTCGGGACCAACCAGGGCCGACACCGTCCCCAGAACGCCCAGGTACCCGTAGTTGAACAGCGCCGCCGCCGGTTTCTGGAGGAACTCGGCCAGCTTTTTCTCAAGGGCGATGTGTGCGTCGGTGTTGCCGGTGAGCATGCGCGAGCCCATGGGTGTAAAGGTCCCCCACCGCTCGATCGAGGCCCGCGCGGCCGCCTTGATCTTCTCGTTGCCGGCCAGCCCCAGGTAGTTGTTGATGGCCCACACGATCACCTCTTTGCCCCCGAAGCTCATGTGCGGCCCCGGAAGCCCACCCAGCACCGGCCGGGAGAAGTACATGTCGTCCCTGGCCCGGAAGTACCCGAAATACCCCCCTTCGCCCGTGCACTTGTCGAATAGGTCTACTGCCTGTGCGGTCTGTTCCATGCCCGTGGTCTCCTGTGTATCAAGTCCTCCCGCCCGCGAACGGCGCCGCCCGTCCCGGCGCGCAACACCAGCTCACGATCTCTGCCACGAGGGGGGGAGGGGATCAACGGGCCGGAGTATACCCTGGAGCGGGGAAAAGGGGAAGACCCTCCCGAACAGAAGCCCGAATATCTGAACAAAATATTCGGCCTGTTGAGCTTTCCCTGATACGGCTCGGCCCCACAGCGAACAATGGGTTCAGTCCCGCACCCGGTTCCAGGACAGGGTGCGGAGCATCCAGCGCGGCAGAGGCCTGCCGGCAGGGCGCCGGCGGAGGTCCAGGTACCAGCCCCAGCGCTTGAGGATCGCCAGCCGGTAGGCTTCCACGAACTCGATCAGGGTACCGTCCGGGTCCTCGACGTAGCTGAAGCGCCCGGCCCCTTCCCCCATCTCGAACTCGCCTGCCTCGGCGCTGTCCACCGCGAAGGGAAAGCCCAAGGCCGCGCAGCGTTCCTTGAGTGCCTCCATGCCCCGGACGTCGAAGCACAGGTGGATGAACCCCAGGTCCCCCCACAGCCGCTCCGCGAAGATCCTGCGCGGTCTGCGATCCAGGGCCTGGACCAGCTCGAGGCGCGAGGGCCCGAGCAGAGCGCTGAAGGGCCCCCGACGCTTCGCCGAGTGCCCCAGCAGGACGCGGCGCAGGCGCCCCCCGCCGCCGGGCAGGGCCGCCAGATCGGCAAACACCCCCTGCGCGTCGTAGAGCACCTGGTCGTAGCCCAGGACCCCGGTGTACAGCTCACGGGCCCGTGCCACGTCGCTGACCCCGATCATGGCCCCTTCCACCCCGCCGGTCGCGCGGGGTCCCCGGGTGAACCACCCTTGTCCGGGCACGACCTGAAACGGAAATCCGTGGGGATCCCGGACGAAAAACGAAAGCTCCCCGCCGGGATCGGGCGCAGGCGGGGCGAGCCTGCAGTCCTCAGCGGCTCCGCCGCCGCTACCCGCCTGGGCTTCCGTGCCACCCGCGCCGAGCTTCTCCGGTCCCAGGCTTTTCCACGCGGCGGCCACGTCCACGGCCTTGATCCGCGGGCAATAGATTCCCAGGTCCCCCACCTGGATCTCGAAGGCGGCTGGCTGAGGAGCCCGCTCCGTGTACTGCCAGATCTCCAGGGCCGCTCCCCCTTGCAGACTCGCGGCCATGACCGCGTGGCGGGCCCGGGGCTGCCCGCCCGTGTAGGGAAGCATCAGCGCCGCCACCCCCTCGTCGTCCACGATGGGAACATCGATCCCGAAGGCCTTCCGATACCAGCGGAACGCCCGCCCCAGGTCGGGGATGCCCACACCCACCTGCTGTATCCCGCAGATCAGATACTCGTCCATGAGCTCCAAGAGTATCGGGAAGCCTGCGGGAGCGTCAAGAAAACCCGTGCATCCCCTGCGGGGGCCTGCCGATAGGAGAACTGAGGGGGCCTCGAGGCTTCCGCTGTTCAGGCCCTTGAGGAGGGCAAACGCATGGGCAAGACAACGTCCGAGGACCGCCAGAAGGCCTGGGTCGTCACGGTCGACATGGGCCTCGGCCACCAGCGGGCCACCTACCCGCTCCAGCATCTGGCCGAAGGGGAGATCATCACCGTGGGGGGCTCCACCGCCACCGACCCCGAAGAGAAAAAGATGTGGGAGCGGATGCGCAAGACGTACGAGTTCCTGTCCCGGGTCCGGACGGTCCCGCTGGTGGGCAAGCCCCTGTTCGGCGTGCTCGACGCCCTGCAGAGCATCCCCCAGTTCTACCCGGTCCGGGACATGTCCAGCCCCTCCTTCCAGGTCAAGCTCCTGAACTCGTTCATCGACCGGGGGCTGTGCCGGGGCATGGTGGAAACCATCCGCCGGAAACCCCTCCCCCTGGTGACCTCGTACCTGGCCCCCGCCCTGGCCGCGGACAAGGCCAAGCACGGCCGAATCTACTGCATCATCTGCGATGCCGAAATCAGCCGTGCCTGGGTGGCCCTGGAGCCCCGCAGGAGCCGGATCCACTACCTGGCCCCCTGCGGACGGGCGGTCATGCGACTCAAGAGCTACGGAGTGCCGGACGAACGGATCTTTCTGACCGGCTTTCCCTTTCCCCGGGAGGTCCTCGGGGATCACAACCTGCACCTGCTGAAGGCCGACGCGGCACAGCGCCTGTTCTACCTGGACCCCAACGAGCGCTTCTGGCCCCTGCACGGCCGCAACGTGGTGCACTTCCTCGGCAAGGGTAACTGCCGCTTCAAGCGGGAGCGCGCCCTGACGATCACCTTCGCCGTGGGCGGGGCCGGAGCCCAGCGGGACATCGGCTTCCAGATCGTCAAGAGCCTTCGGGAGAAGATCCGCAAGGGTGAGATCATCGTGAACCTGGTGGCTGGAGTGCGGGAAGAGATCCGGGAGTACTTCGAGCACCTTCGCCTGGAGCTCCTGCCCCGCTCCAAGAACCTGCGGGTCGTCTACAGTCCCGACAAGACCGGCTATTTCCGCCAGTTCTCCGAGGTCATCCGGTCCACCGATGTGCTGTGGACCAAGCCCAGCGAGCTCTCCTTCTACTGCGGCCTCGGGATCCCGATCATCGTTGCCCCCCCGATCGGGGCCCAGGAGCTGTTCAACCGCCGGTGGCTCCTGGAGATCCAGGCGGGAATCCCTCAGGAGGATCCGGAGTACACCGGCGAGTGGTTCTTCGACCTGCTCCGCGAGGGCAGGCTGGCCGAAAGCGCCTGGGACGGCTTCCTCAAGGCCCGCAAGTACGGCACCTAC
>JAFGFV010000237.1 GCA_016930895.1 Spirochaetales bacterium
GGGGCGGCGGCCGGTCATCCTGGCCTCGTACCTGTGCGGAACGGCGGCTCTCCTCGTCATGGCCTTTGCCGGTCGCCTGTGGCACTTCTGGACGGCGGCGGCTCTGCTGGCGGTGGTGGGTTTCTCGAACAATGCGGGGCTGGCCCTGGTCACGGATCTTCTGCCGCTTGGGCGCGTCGGCCGCGGCCTGGCCGTGTTCCGGGCTTCGTTCTGGGTCGGGGGAATCGCGGGCTTCGCGGCGGCGGGGTTGTCCATTCGGCAGATCGGCTTGCGCTGGGCCATGCTGGCGGCGGCCCTCTTGCCCGTGGCGGCCTCGATCCTCCTGACGCTGACTCCCTTGCCGCGGCACTCTACTGCGAAGTCCCGGACAGCCGGCGCTTGAGCTCCTGGAAGTATTGCCCCGCCTCCTCCGGCGCCAGTTCCCGTTCGGCTTCCTGAATGCTCAGCAGCTCCTGGGGCAGCTCGTCGAGAAACGGTGAGGGCTCAGCGTCGCACACCTGGCCCCGGCGCCGCCGGGAACGACAGGCGCTCAGGACGAGGCGCCGCCTCGCCCGGGTGATGGCCACGTAGAACAGGCGGCGCTCCTCCTCCAGCTCCCCGCCGCTCTCCTCGAGCGAGCGGGCGTGGGGCAGGACCCCCGCCTCGAGGCCGGGCACGAACACCGTGTCGAACTCCAGGCCCTTGGCGGCGTGGATCGTGAGCAGGTTGACCTTGTCCTGCCCGTCGACGTCCTGGTCTTGGTCCTGAGTGATGAGGCTGATCCTGGACAGGTATCCGAACAGCGAGGGATCGATGACGTCCGGGTCCTCCTCGTAGGCCGCCACCGAGTCCACCAGGCCTTCCACGTTGCTGTACTTCCAGCGGGCCACCGCGGAGCGGGGATGCTCCTGGACAAGGTATCCCCAGTAGTCGATGCGTGCGATGAGCTCTCGCAGGGCGGCGGCCATCCCCCGAAGCCGGCGGAAGCGTTCCTGGAACTCCTCCAGCAGCTCCACGAGCTCGCCCATGACCCCGAGGAGCTTCTCCGCAGGCGCGCCGGGGGGCTCGAGCGCTCCGGCACCCGCCGGCGGCCCCTCGGCAGCCAGCGCAGCGAGGGCGGAGTACAGGGAGCAGCTCCTCGTGCGCGCGGTGTGGACGATGGTTTCCAGGCTCTTCTTGCCGAGGCCGCGGCGCGGGGTGTTGACGATGCGCAGGAAGTTGACATCGTCTTCCGGGTTCGCCAGGAGCTTCAGGTACCCGAGGATGTCCTTGACCTCCCGGCGCTGGAAGAAGCTCATGCCCCCCGAGACCTGGTAGAGGAGGTTCTCCCGGAGAAAAGCTTCCTCGATGGCGCGAGTCAGGCCGTTGGTTCGCACGAGCACGCCGAAGCTCGCCAGGCGGCTTCGCCGTTCCAGGGCCAGGGCCCGAATGCGCTGCGCGATGAGCTGCCCCTCGAGCTCCTCGTTTTCGGGAAAAAACACTTCCACGGGCTCCCCCTCGGGGAGGCCGCTCCAGAGCTTCTTGCCCTTGCGGTTGCGGTTGTTGCGGATGAGACCGTTGGCCACCGCCAGGATCGCCCGGGTGGACCGGTAGTTCTGTTCGAGCTTGATCTCCCGTACGGAAGGAAAGTCCGTCTCGAACTCCATCAGGTTCTGGAAATGGGCCCCCCGCCAGGAATAGATCGACTGGTCGTCGTCGCCTACCACGCACAGGTTCTTCGAAGCCCCGGCCAGGAGGCGCATCAGGTGATACTGCAGCTGCGAGGTGTCCTGGAACTCGTCGACCATGAAATACCGGTAGCGCTGGTGCAGCGCCGCCAGCGCGTCCGGGTGTTCCTCCAGGAGCTCCACCGGCAGAAGGATCAGGTCGTCGAAATCCACGGCGTTGTGCAGCCGCAGCGCCTGCTGATACTCCCCGTAGAGGGACTCCAGGCCCGGGGACAGGGCGTTCAGGGCGCCTGGTTCCTCCATTCGGCCCTTGATGCGCGAGATCAGGGCCGACACCCGGGCCAGGTCCAGGCCGCTGCCGCCGTCGGCCCCGGGCAGGAGGCCGAGCTCCCTGGCAGCCTCCTTGAGCAGGGACTGACGGTCGGACTCGTCGTAGATCGTGAAGTTGCCCCGCAGCCCCACGCGGGTTCCGAACTGCCGCAGGGTCTTGACCCCGAAGGCGTGGAAGGTGCAGACGGTCAGGCCGGAGAACTGCCTGCCGCACAGCGTCCGAACCCGGTTTGACATCTCCCGGGCCGCCTTGTTGGTGAAGGTCACCGCCAGGATCGCCGACTCCGGGACCCCCTGCTCGAGAAGGTAGGCGATGCGGCAGGTGATCACCCGGGTCTTACCCGAGCCGGCTCCCGCCAGGATGAGCAGCGGTCCCTCGACGCTCCTGACCGCGTCGAGCTGTTGAGCGTTGAGCCCGGCCTCGAGGGATGCCACGGAACGCGCAGGCTACTTGAGAAAGAGATCGAGGGCCTTGATGCCCAGGGTATACACGGTGGCCACGATCACGCCGGCAATCGCGACCCCGGCGGCGATCGCCAGGAAGACCTTTCGCCGTTCGAGACCCAGGATCCAGGCCCCGAGGGTCCCGGTCACGGCCCCCGTGATGGGCAGCGGGATCGCCACGAAGATCATGAGGCCCGGGAGGCCGAAGCGGGCGATCTTGTGGTGAACCTGCCGCCGCGCCCGTTCGATGACGCGGTCGAAGAACCGCTGGTA
>JAFGFV010000238.1 GCA_016930895.1 Spirochaetales bacterium
CCGGGAGCTCTCTCGGAAGCCTCGACTCACACCGCCTCGATGGTCGAGGGCGGCTTGGAGGTAAGATTGTAGGTCACGCTCACAACCCCAGGCACTTCGGCCGTGATCTCCTGCGCGAGCCGCTGCAGAAGCTCGAAGGGCAGGCGGGTCGGGGTAGCCGTGCGGGCGTCCACGCTGTCCCAGCAGCGCACCTCGATCTGCGCGCCGAACTCCCGCCTGCCGTCACGCATCCCCGTTACACGGTCCTCGTGCAGGATGGCCAGGTACTGAAAGGCACCGCTGCCGGACAGCAGCCGCTCGACCACGACGGTGGCCCGGCGTACCGTCTCGATGCGCTCCGCGGTTACCTCGCCGATCACCCTGGCCGCCAGGGCCGGTCCCGGGAATGGGATGCGCTCGAACAGCTCGGGGGGCAGGCCGAGGGCCCGCCCGACCTTCCTCACTCCGTCCTTGCGCAAGTTTACGAGGGGCTCCAGAATCCGGTAACCAAAGGCCGCCTGCGGGTCGATGCCCAGCTGCTCGAAGACGTTGTGCTGCCGCTTGATGCCCGCCACGGTCTCATCCACGTCGGTCAGGATCGTGCCCTGCAGCAGGTGTTTCGCCCCGCTTTCCCTGACCAGGCGCCCGAACACCCGCTTGTAGAAGGTCTGGGTCACGGCCTCGCGTTTGGCTTCCGGATCCGTGATTCCCTTTAGCGCTGCAAAGAACTCATCACGCGCTTCCACGACCTCGACGCTGACGCCCAGATCCCGGAACAGGCCCACCACCCGCTGCGCCTCCCCGGCCCGCATCAGGCCATTCTCGACGAACACCGTGCGCAGGCGTCCGCTGAGGGCACGATGGCCGAGCATGGTCACGGTGGAGGAATCGACCCCGCCGGAAAGCGCGTTGATCGCCCGACCCGCACCCACGGCTGCGCGGATCTCCTCGACCTTCTCCGCGACGAATCCCTCGGCGTCCAACTCCTGCGCCTTGACTTCCCGGATCATGCAACGAGCCTCCTCTTCGGGTTGTCGCGATGGTTTCACAGTTGCCCCGAAAAGGCAAGAGCTCCGGCTCCTGTCCGGTTCCACTCCGGGTCCGCTCCACCCGCGCCCCGGGCAGCGCGCAGATCGCCAGGGATTGTCATGCAACCCGCCTATCTACACGCACCGATACTGTGGCGAATTGCAAAGTTATATCGCAGCCCCGGGGCCCGGTCTGCCGATTAACTCTTTCGATAGCAAGGGATTAGATGTTCTAAATGCCGACGAATTGTTAGGGCATGCATCTTGCAGCCAGATCAATCGGGCAGTCATCGGCGGACATCTCTTGACCCACAACCGTGCGCCGGGATCGGCCCCGGGCGGGACCGCGATGCGGCGCGTCGCATGAGGGGATGCGGAGGGCGCTTGGGAGCTCCTCCGCATCCCTCCGAACGAGGGGGGATATGCAATGTCGCTGAGAGGTTTTCGTAGGACCTTCAAGCCTCTGGAGGTCCTGACGCAGGAGCAGGTCGAGGACGTAAAACGGGGAGTCCTCGCCGTGCTGCAGAACACCGGCCTGCGATTCGAGAGCAAGATGGCCCTCGAGCTGTTCCAGAAGAACGACTGTTTGGTGGATTCCCGCGAAATGCGGGTACGCGTTCCACCGGGAGTTGTCGAGGAGTGTCTCAGGAGGACGCCGAGCAGCTTCTACTTCCGATCGAGGAACCCTGCGCATGATCTGGTAATCGGGGGAAACACGACCTACTTCTGCGCCTTCCCGGGAATGAACACGGTGGACCTGGACACCTGGGAGCCGCGGCGGGCGACGCGCGGCGAAAACCGGGACGCTCTGATCGTGCTCGATGCCCTGGAGAACCTGCATTTCCTGACGCCGTACACGCCCTATTTCGGCTTCGACGATACCCCGCCGGTCATGGCAATCCCCGAGAGCGCTGCCGCCAAGATACGCTACACCACCAAGCTGCAGTTCTCGGGCTATCAGAAGGACTGCGAGGTGTTCACCATCGAGATGGCCCAGGCCGCGGGCACGGAGATCCAGGGAATGATGGAGAACTCCCCGCCCCTAACCTACTACGAGGACGCAGTCATGTCCGCCTACCGGTTTGCCCAGGCGGGATTGCCGCTGCACATCACCTCCGGGGCCGTAATGGGGGGCACGTCCCCGGCGACGATCGCGGGCACTCTGGTCACCAGCATCGCCGAGATCGTCGGGGGCATCGTGTTCGTTCAGCTGGTACGGCCGGGGACTCGGGTCGTCGCCAACGCCTTCGTGTTTCCGCAGAACATGATGACAGGGGCGCCGTTCTTCGGTTCCGTGGGGATTTCCCTTCACGAGGCGGCATTCAATCAAGTCTGGAGAAGCTACGGCATCCCCGTGCAGAGCTCCGCCATCGGCCCCACCAACTCGAAGATGATCGACTACCAGAACTGCTACGAGAAGGCGATCCCCGCGCTGGTGGCTGCCCTGTCCGGGGCTCACATCATCCAGTTCCACGGCGGGGTCTACGGGGAGATCACCCACCACCCCGTTCAGTCGATCATGGACGACGACGTGGCCGGTGTGATCGGGCGCTTCATTGCCGGGGTCGAGGTGTCAGATGACACCCTGGCGCTGGATCTGATCAACCAGATCGGCCCGATTCCCGGCTACTACCTCCACACGGCCCATACCCGAGAATGGTGGAAGCACGAGCAATTCGTGCCCAAAGTGGCAGACCTGGTTCCATACGGACAGTGGCAGAAGGAGGGAAGTAAGAGCGCGCTGGACAGGGCCAAGGCGAAGCTGTGCGACGTCCTGCAGACTCACTGTCCCATGGCCCTGTCCGACGAGCAGGAAAAGGACATTCGGCGTATACTGGAGAAGGCGAGAAAGCACTACGCCCAGAGAGGCCTGCTGTGAGATCTCCGCATGCGCCGGATCCTGGATAGGCTGCTCCGCGCTCGCGAACGCACGAAGGAGGTTGCGCGATGATACGCGGATTCAGACGTCGGTTCAAGCCGCTTGAGATCGCTACCGAGGAGGAGATCGACGCGATTCACAAGGCTACCCTGGAGGTCCTGTGGAAGACCGGTGTCCTGGTGGAGCACGAAAGGGCACTCACCTACTTCAGCAAGCACGGCTGCCAGGTCGATTTCGATGCAAGGCGGGTCCGGATCCCCCCGGTAGTGGTCGAGGATTGCCTGAGAAAGGCCCCCAGCGTCTTTGGAGTGAAGGCCCGAGATCCGGAGGACGACATCGTGATCGGGGGGGACACGGTGTACTTTACGCCGTTCCCGGGCATGCAGACCGTAGACCTGGACACCTGGCAGCCGCGTCCACCGACCCGCAAGGAGTACTACGACTACATCAAGCTCTGTGATGCCCTGCCCAACGTCCATTTTCTCACCTGCTACCCCTACTTCGGTTTTCGGGCCGTTCCCGAAGTCATGAAGATCCCCGAGAGCATCGCCGCCAAGATCCGCAACTCCTCGAAGATCAACCTGTGCTGCTATGCCAACGACTGCGAGATCTTCACGATCCGCATGGTCCAGGCCATGGACGGCATGGAGGCCTTTGGCGCGGGCCATTCGGCCCCGCCGTTGTCCTTTTCCGCGGAGATGATGGAGTCGTTCTTCCGGTACGTCGAGGCGGGTTTTCCCATCTGGGCGGGGGGAGGCCCGGTCATGGGAGGCACCACCCCGGTGACCGTGGCGGGCTCCATGGTCGTCACCAACGCCGAGATGGTAGCCTACGTGGTGTTCACCCAGCTGCTCAGGCCGGGCACCCGGGTCATGGTCCACGACTACGCACTGCCCATCAACATGAAGACCGGGGCTCCCAACTTCGGGGCCATCGAGGCGTTCGTCCACCAGGCGATCTTCAGCCAGATCTGGCGCCGCTACGGGGTCCCGTCCGTGGCGACCTCGGCGGGACCGGTGAGCTCCAAGAAGATCGACTTCCAGTCCGGGTACGAGAAGGCGTTTGCGGCCCTGATCGCCGCCCTGTCCGGCGCCCACGTCATCCAGTTTGCCGGCGGCATATACGGTGAGCTCGCGGCCCATCCCGCGCAGGCGGTCCTGGACAACGACATCGCCGGGATGGTGGGGCGTTTCCTGCAGGGGGCCGAGGTGAACGACGACACCCTGGCGGTGGACCTGATCGAAGAGGTCGGCCCGATCCCCGGCCACTATCTGGGCAAGGCCCACACCCGGGAGTGGTGGAGAAAAGAGTTCTTCCTGCCCGAGGCGGCAGACAAGCTCACCCTTCCGGAGTGGCTGAAGGGAGGCCAGAAGGACTGTCTGGACTACGCCCTGGCCAGGGCCGAGGAGCTGGTGTCCTCTCACCGTCCGACACCCCTCAGCGCAGCTCAGGAGCAGGAGCTGGAAAGGATCCTGAGGGAAGAGCGCGAGTACTATCGGGGCAAGGGGTTGATCTCGGAGAAAGCGTGGAGTCTCTACGAACGCGATCTCTGTTCCCCGAGCTATCCGTTCGCATGAAGGCAAGCACCAAATCATCAGGAGGAAGGGAATGACGGAGGAACAGAAGAGCATCATGGGGGACTTGAGGAAGGCCATCTTTGCCTATGACGCGGGGCTGGCCGCG
>JAFGFV010000239.1 GCA_016930895.1 Spirochaetales bacterium
GCAAGCGAGCCCTTCGCAGGGGCGGAGCTCGGCTACGACACCGTGGCGGTCATCTACTCCGGCTACCTGTCGGCGGAGCGCGGGGGGCAGGAGCAGCGCATCCCCCAGCCCTGACGGGCATTCTCGAATCTCAACCCGAAAAGCGCTCCGCCTTCCGGGGCAAGTCTGCCGGTAGACATCTGGTCTTGAGAGAAGGTACAACTGGCGCTATCCTTCTGGAGGGTGTGTTGTGACTTATCCTGTGCACCCATATCGCGCCGGATAGCGGCGCCAAGGTGACCGTCATCCTGCTCCGGCAAATTGCAGAAGCGCCAAATCGAGTGGAATAACCGAGGTGACCGATGTATTCCCGCGTCCTCCGCAACGATATTCGCAGAAGCAAGACCATCACGGTGGCAACGACGATGTTTGTCGCCGCCGCGGCCATGCTGGTTTCCCTGGCAGCCACCCTGGTCGTGAACCTTTCGGGCGCAGTCGATACCCTGATGACCCAGGCCAAGACCTCGCATTTCCTGCAGATGCACGCTGGCGAACCGGAACTGGCGCGACTGGCGGCCTTTGCGGAACAGAACGAGGCCGTCGCCGATTTCCAGGCGCTGGAATTCCTCAACCTGGATGGCGCGCAGATCCTGTTCGAAAGCGGCTCGCTGGCGGGCAGCGTCCAGGATAACGGCCTGGCGGTACAGAGCGAGAGGTTCGATTTCCTCCTCGACCTGGATGGGAACCTCATCACGGTATCCGATGGGCAGGTGTATGTGCCCATCACCTACATGCAGGATCGACGCGCAGAGGTCGGAGAGCGGGTCGTGGTCGCGGGAAAAGCGTTCACCATCGCAGGCTTCCTGCGCGATTCGCAGATGAACTCGCTGCTTTCCTCGTCCAAGCGCTTCCTGGTCAGCCCCCAAGATTTCGCCGCCCTCAAACCGTCCGGCAGCGTGGAATACCTGATCGAGTTCAGGCTGAAGGACCTGTCCATGCTGGGGGCGTTCGAGGCCGACTACACCTCGGCGGGTCTCCCTGCCAACGGCCCGACCGCCACCTACCCCCTGTTCAGGATGCTCAATGCGCTTGCCGACGGGATGATGGCGGCGCTCCTTCTCCTGGTCAGCGCGCTGGTCACGGGGATCGCCTTCCTGTGCATCCGCTTCACGCTGCTGGCAAAGATCGAGGATGATTACCGGGAAATCGGCGTGATGAAAGCCATCGGGCTGCGCGTATCGGACATCAAGAGAATCTACCTGGCGAAATACGCGGCGCTGGCGGCGGCGGGCTGCCTGCTCGGATTTGCGCTCTCGCTCGTTTTCCGGGGTGCGCTGCTCGAAAACATCCGGCTCGCGATGGGCGAAAGCGAAAACGCCGCCCTGGCTCCGCTGCTGGGGATCCTGGGCGTGCTGCTGCTGTTCTTCGCGGTAGTGGCTTATGTGAATGGCGTGCTGCGACGGTTCCGCAGGATCTCCCCGGCGGAGGCCATCCGCTTCGGGACAGCCCAGCAGAACCCCGCCGGGGCAAGGCGTTTTCGCCTGGCAACGAGCAGGCTGCTTGGCACCAATGTCTTCCTGGGCATCAAGGATGTCCTTTCGAGGACAAAACTCTACGCCACCATGCTGGTGGTGCTGGTGCTGGCGGCGTTCATCATCATTGTCCCGCGGAATCTGCACAATACCATCTCCTCCAAGGATTTCAGCGCCTACATGGGCATCGGAAAGAGCGATATTCGCATTGACATCCAGCAGACTGACCATATCGCCGACAAGTCCGCGGACATTGCGCAGCTGATGGCGAACGACCCGGCCATATCCCGATATGTGGTCCTGACGACCAGAACCTTCCGGGCCAGACTGGACGACGGCGCGGAGAGACGGTTGATGGTCGAACTGGGCGACCATTCCGTCTTTCCCATCAACTATGCTGAGGGCCGGGCGCCGGCCGCAGACGACGAAATCGCGCTCTCGGTGCTGAACGCTGATGCGTTCGGGAAGAAGGTCGGGGAGGCCATCCCGCTGATCGTTGACGGGCGCGAGAAAACCCTGACTGTCTCCGGGATCTACTCCGACGTGACCAACGGCGGCAAGACCGCCAAGGCGGTATTGCGCGGCGATTCGGCAGAGATCATGTGGAGCGTGATCAACGTGGAGCTTGCGGATGCCGCTCTGGTTGACCAGGTGACCCGGGCGTATGCGCAAAGGTTCCCGTTTGCCAAAGTCTCGGATATCGATGAGTTCGTCGCCCAGACCTTCGGCGGCACCGTCCGCGCGGTGGAGACAGCCTCCCTGGCCGCGATTGTCGTGGCGCTGGTCATCGCGGCGCTGATCACGCTGTTGTTCATGCGCATGCTGGTCGCCAAGGACAGGTATTCCATCGCCGTGATGAAAGCTTTTGGCTTCACCAGCGCAGACGTGGCGGTGCAGTATGTTTCCCGGTCCATGTTCGTCCTGCTGGCGGGCATTCTGCTGGGCACGATCCTGGCCAATACCCTGGGCAAGGCGCTGGCCGGGGCGGCAATCGCCTCGTTCGGCGCGGCGAGGTTCGACTTCACCGTCAACCCACTGTTTGCCTACGTGCTTGCCCCGGTGATGATGACCTCCGTGGTGCTGTTTGCCACCCTCGCCGGCGCCCTGAATGCGGGACGAATCAAGATCGCTGAGTTCATCAAGGAGTAAGCCATGAAACCCCTTATTGCGAGTGAAGAGATCGTCAAGTCTTTCGGCGTCGGAGACGAGGAACGCAACGTCCTCGACGGAGTCTCGGTTGACATCCAGCTGGGCGAGTTCGTCGCCGTGATGGGCCCTTCGGGTTCGGGAAAATCCACCCTGCTGTATGCCCTGAGCGGCATGGACCGGGTTGACAGCGGAAAGGTCACCTTTGACGGCGTGGATTTGTCGACGCTCAAGGACAACGAGCTCGCCGACCTGCGCCGGACGAAGATGGGCTTTGTTTTCCAACAACCGACCCTGCTGAGGAACCTGAACATCCTCGACAACATCATCCTTCCGTCCATGCGCGATGGCCGCAAGAACGGCACGCGGCTTACCGAAAGAGCAAGAACGCTCATGGAAAGAACCGGCATTGCAGGGCTGGAAATCCGCGACATCACCCAGGCTTCGGGCGGCCAACTTCAGCGGGTGGGGATCTGCCGCGCGCTGATGAGCAACCCGCAGATCATCTTTGGCGACGAGCCGACCGGCGCGCTGAACTCGACCTCTTCCGACGAAATCATGCACCTGCTGGCTGAGATTCATCGTGCTGGCACCACCATCCTGCTGGTCACGCACGATGTCAGGGTGGCTGCCAAGACTGAACGGGTGCTGTTCCTCTTCGACGGCCAGATTGCCGGGGAGTACCGGCCGGGCAGGTACGATGAGACCCGTAACGACCTCAAAGCCCGTGAGGAAGGACTCAGCGCCTGGTTGGCGGGGAAGCAATTCTGATCCGCGCAGAATCGTGGACTTCTCATCAACCAAACGGAGACCAAGATGAAGAGAATCAGAACGACGCCAATGTGGCAGTATGTCATTCGTTCCTACCTGGCATTTTTCTTCATAGTCCTGGTGCTTGGCGGGATGGCATTCCTGGTGTTCGGTGCCGAGTCGGTTGCCATGACCGCGGTGCAGGTTCTGGGCGCCTGGTCGCCTACCATCGTGCTACTACTGATGTTGAAGAAGTTGAAACCGGGCACAACAATCAAGGATTTCTACAGAGGGGTCTTTCGCGAAAGGCTCAACCTGCCATCGCTCATCGCAATCCCCCTGATGGTCTTTGGAGTTTTCCTGGCGTCGGTCTGGCTTGTGTCCGTTATCGAAAAGACATCGCTTGCCGCGCAATTGAGGATCCCTGCGCCGCTGGTCGGGGCGATTCTACTGATGGCTCTGCGGGGCCCCAGCGGAGAAGAGTCGGGCTGGCGGGGATACTTGCGGCCAGAGCTCGAAGGGCGCTACGGGTTCATCAAGGGAAACCTCATTTTGGGGCTGGTCTGGGCTTTCTGGCACACACCGACCTGGATCGTTGATCTGCTTGTCGGCTCAGGCGCTGGTTTGCAGTTCGCAGTCTATATCGTTGCCAATCTTGTCGTGATGACTGCTCTGACATTCATCATGGGCATCTTCATGAAGCGATGCAACAACTTGCTGATCGCTTTCTGGATTCACTATTGCTTCAATCTTTCGCTGCTTTTCTCTGGGGGAAGCGTCTATTTCTTCGCCATATTCTCGGTTCTGTATGCAGCGGTGGCGTTGGCTTTGCTGCGGTTTTTCCATACACGAACACCATAGAAACGGGTGTATTCAGAATCGATCGTCGATCCGCCGCTACGGGCAGTACTCCTGCCCCTCGCATCGGCCTTGTGGATCCGCAGTACGCCCAACCCGCCGTCTCCTCCGGGGAATGTGTCCTTCACTCCACCCGGAAGTACCGCCGTTTCGGGTCCTGCAGTCCCGTCCCGACCGCGAGCACGAGCCCGCTTCCGACCAGTCGGGCGAGCCGCGTGCGTAGTCGGTGCGTGCCACGGCGTTGATCACCGCCTCCCGCACCGCCACCGCCGGCAGATTCCAGCGCTCCGTGCGCCGGAGTTGGCCGATTTCGCCTCCGCGCGTGGCGTGCTTCTCGACGAGGGCAATCGCCGATCTCCACTTTCATGTACTTCTGCGTGGTGTTCAGCCTGGCGTGCCCGAGAAGCTTCGAGATGTACATGATATCCACCTAGTGGGCTAGCACATGAGAGGCTGCACTGTGGCGAAAACTGGATGCAGAGATGGGTTTCTTTGGTCTGGCGTTTCTGGCGACTGAACGGATCACTGTTTTGTTGATCGTCGTCTTGTTGAAGGGATTGCCTCGTTGGGAAGAACTCTCGATTCTCCGCCTTGTCCTTTCACAACCGTCACGGTTTGTTCTTGCAGATCCACATCCTGGACCTTCTGGTGCTGTCCAATAGTTGCGAAATCGCTTGATATAGAAACCCCCTCTCGCTAAGATGCCTTTGATGAGAAGAATCCTGGTTTTCCTGCTGTTCTTCCCGCTGCTCGTGTCCTGCGGGAGCAAGGACACCATCATCCAGTCCCTCTACGACATCTCCGGTGCTCCTCTGATGTACGACGACTCCGGAGCGACCAAGTTCCTTCACGCAGCAGCGGTGTGCATGCGCTGCGCGAAGGACAAGGCGGAAAACCTAACGGACATGGAGGCGATGATCGATCTGATTGTGGCCGATCACCCGGAAGTAGATCTGATCGTGTTCGGCGAGACGATCCTGGGGTGGTACCACGATCCTGCGGATCCTCAGGGCTACCAGTGGGATCTTGCTGAGCCGATTCCCGGTCCAGCGGTGGCTCAAATCGCCGTGCGGGCGGCCTCCTACAACATCTATATCGCTTTCGGAATGGGAGAGCTGGACGGCGGCAAGTTGTACAACACCCAGGTCCTGCTGGCTCCCGACGGAACCGTGCAGGCCAAGCACCGGAAGGTGCACTTGATCGACACCGATGAAGCGGGAGGATTCACCCCGGCGGTTCGAAGCGCCGCCGATCCGTTCAGCCTGACCATCACCGATATCGACGGGATTCGCGCGGCCATGCTGATCTGCGCGGACGTGAGCGACTACTGGCTGGCGACCCAGATCAACGAGCGGGGCGTCGATCTGATCGTCCACAGCCTGGCCTCTTTCGAGCCGGCCTTCACCATAGACGCGGTAAGCCGGCAGTTCAACGCCTGGGCGATATTCGCCAACCGCTGCGGTCGGGAGGCTGACACCGACTACGCCGGGAACTGCTATATCGCCGATCCGGCCGGAACAATACGCGCCGGAGGCGAAGGCGGTCAGCGCTGGGAATACGCGGTCGTAAGGGTGTACTGATGAAGCGAGCGGTAATCACCGTCATCGCGCTGTTCACGATAGCCGCAGCCGGTTACCCGGATGCCACCCTCCGGGTGGGCACCAATCCCCTGGCCTATCCGCTCAGCTTCCAGTTGGCCGACGACCTGCAGCGCTACCTTCCCATCGCGGCCGGGCTGGAGTACGGGTTCAACTTGTCGGTGGGCTATCAGCGAAATCCGCATCTCGCCTGGGAAGCACGCCTCGCCCTGGGTCCAGTGCATCAGCTCGCCTTTCTCAGCCAGATTCACGGCGGGCTGTGCTGGTTTCCCTTCGACCGCAATTTCTATGGCGGGTTGTTCTGCAAGGTCTGGGATTTCTACAACAAGCAGACGAAAGTGCATTTTTACAACGCGGTGCCGTACCTGAGCGCGGGGTACCGCTTCGATATCGGGAGATTCTATATCGACACGCGCCTGAACCAGACCTTCGCGATTGTCAGCTGGTCCTCCCTTGAACATACAAGGCCCGGAATCGGGTGGTTTCTCTCCCCCTGGCCCGGGTTTATCCCGGTCCTGCCCACCGTTACCTGTACCGTGGGCTGGTCTTTTGCAGCCAGGGCGATCGCCCGGGCGACGTAGTCGTTGGCGTCCCCCTGCCAGATCAGGTTGACGTGGCCCATGGACAGGTCGATCGGCTCTCCTTCCAGGATCCTCTGGACGAGATCCACGACGATCCCGTACCGCGGCTCGTTGGCGTAGTTCAGGCGGATCAGGATCACGGGAGTGCCGGCGCGGCCGCTGAAATACTGGAAGATACGCTCCCGCCCCAGGCACGACTGGGCGTACTCCCCCACCGGCTCAGGGGGGACGTTCTCGTCGGCGCCGGGCCCAATCACCGGCACGAAGGGGTACACGTTCCCGGTGGAGAACACCACGATCCGGCAGGTCGGCGCAGAGCGTGCGGATTCCCGCGGCCTGCAGCCTCCGCTCCAGCCCCGGCTCGGAGAAGCGGCTCACCGCCGTGACCGCCCGGCCGGAAGCCCGGGCCAGCAGGCGGGAGAGCGTCGGACCCATCTTGCCGCCTGCACCGAGAACCAGGATGTCACCCTGCAGGGCCGAAAGCTCCCGCCGGGCCGCCGCGGAGGGTTTTCTCAGGGCTTCCTCCAGCTGCGCCTCGGAGACGAACCCCGACCCTAGCCTCCCGTCGGATTCACTCACATTTTCCTAGCGTACCCGCAGGGCCGGCCTCGGATCAAGGCTCCGGCCGGCGGGGTGATCCGTCCCGACCGCACCCGTGACTCCCCCTTGTCCGGTCACCCGATACGGGATAGACTGTCTCCATGCTCAGCAGGTACCCAATGTACTTCTTCTTCAACCTCGGTTGGATCGCGATCGGGGTCTTCACCTTCGTGCTCCTGCTGTTCGTGACGGCGCCGTACGGGCGCCACACCCGGGAAGGCTGGGGCCCGGCGGTTCAGGCCCGGTGGGGATGGATCCTGATGGAGGGTGCCTCCCCCCTCGCCTTCACCCTGTTCTTCCTGGTCGGGAACCAGACCCTGAATCCAGTCACCGCGGTGTTCTTCATTCTCTGGATCCTGCACTACACCAACCGTTCCATCCTGTACCCTCTGCGGATGAAACACGGCGAGCGTCCCATGGTGCTGTCCGTGGCGGTCATGGGACTGTTCTTCAACTCCGTCAACGCCTACCTGAACGGCACCTATCTGAACCTCTTCGGCGGGCGCTACACCCTGAGCTGGATGCTCAGCCTGCGATTCATCATCGGCGTGGTGCTCTTCGTCGGGGGCATGCTGATCAATCTACACTCCGACGGCATCCTGCGCCGGATGCGAAGCGACGAGGAAGGAAAATACCGCATCCCCCGGGGAGGCTTTTTCGAGCTGGTGTCCTCTGCCAACTATCTCGGCGAGATCGTGGAGTGGTCGGGGTGGGCGGTCATGACCTGGTCGCTCCCGGGGCTGACCTTTGCCCTGTGGACAGCGGCTAACCTGATACCCCGTGCAGTGGCCCACCACCGCTGGTACAAGCGGCGCTTTCCCGACTATCCGGACGACCGCAGGGCGGTCATCCCCTACATCCTGTAGGGCGCCTGACCGGCATCGGCAAGCCGCTGCAGCCGCCGGGTCTCCGGCGGTCGCACCGTTATCGTTCCTCAGGCGCCTTCCGGGGCTCCCTCCAACAGCCCCTGCCACATCTCCGCCACCTGATGGATATCGTAGCTTCTCTCCGCAGCCCGGCGGCCGGCCTCCCCCAGCCGACCCAGCAGCTGCGGTGACTCCGCCGCCCGCAGCAGCACCGCGGCCGCCTCTGCCGGGTCCGCCCGCAGCAGGGCCGTCTCCCCGTGCGCCTCGGTTCGGCTCCCTGGTACCAGCAGATCCCGGTACGGCACGATCTCCCCGGGCCCCTGAACGGCATGGGTGACCACGGGCACCCCGCAGGCCATCGCCTCCGCCACGGGGAGGCAGAACCCCTCCCACTCCGAGAGGTTGAGATACACGTCCATGCCCCAGTACAGCTCGGCCATCGCGGCAGGGGAAATCGCCCCGACCACGAAGCGGACCTGGGACTCCACCCCCAACCGCCGCGCCTGCAGCCGCAGGTCCGTACCTTCCAGGGAGACCAAGCGGTCGGTCTTGACCAGGAGCCGGGCCGCGGGCTCCCGCGCCAGCAGGGCGGCCAGGGCTTCCAGAATGAGGTCGAAACGCTTGCGCCGGGTGTGCGCCCCCACCGTGCCCACTGCGAAGCTCTCCGTCAGGCCGTGGCGCTCCCGCGCCCGGGCACGCTCCCGCCGATCCGGGGGACGGTACGAGCCCGTGTCCACTCCGTGGGGGATCACCGGACCGACGCGCGCGCATCCCCCGGCGCCCAGGAGCTCGGCGGTCCGCCGCGTAAGGGGAACCGGCAGGGCGGGGCCGAACGCTCCGGGAGCCGGGGGACGGGAGGACTGGGCCCAGAGATAAGCGGGCACCCCCGGGCCCGGATCGGTGAGAAACGGGAACTGGTCCGGGTATCCCAACAGAATCAGGGCTCGTGCCTTTCCGCGTGCGAGAGCCCCGGGGAGCCCGTCGGAGTCACACAGACCGGCCGGCACGCCCCTGCGGCCAAGGGCCCCCGCCAGAAGCCCCAGCTGGCGCGAGAACGAGCTCATCCTCCGCAGGGGAAGACCGCTGGCCAGGATGACCGGAGACGGGTGGCTCTCGGGGCTCACTCTCCGGTCCTCGGGCTCAGGCACCGCTCCCGGCAGCCGCATCGAAGACCACGGTGCCGCGCTTGAAGGTCATCCGCACCCCGAGCTCCGAGTCCAGGAGCACGAGGTCCGCGTCCTTTCCCGCCTCCAGAGCGCCGGTGCGCCCTTCCAGCCCCAGGACCCGGGCGGGGTTCATGCTGGCGGTGCGGATCAGGGCCGGCGCCGGCCAGTCCAGGGCGGCCCGGCAGCGCTGGATGAGCTCGCTCATCCCGAGCGCGGTGCCGATCAGGGTTCCGTCCAGATATCGCGTGGTTCCTTCCCGGGACTCGTAGGGCAGCCCCTTGTAGGAGTACCGCCCTTCGGGCAGCCCCATTGCCTGCATGCCGTCGGTGATCAGCACCAGGCGCGCCTCCCCGAACAGCTCGGCGGTCAGCCGCAGGACCGGCGGCTGGACGTGGACCCCGTCGCAAATCAGCTGAACGGTCAGCCCCGGAGCCTCCCAGAGCGCCGGCAGCGGCCCCGGTTCCCGGTGGTGAAGCCCGTTCATGGCGTTGAACAGGTGGGTGGCGTGGCTGATCCCCGCGGCCACGCCGGCCCGGGTCTGCTCGTAGCCGGCCTGGGAGTGGCCGAACGAGGCCACCACCCCCTCCCGGCGGAGGCGAGGGATCAGCGCCAGCGCCCCCGGCAGCTCCGGGGCAACGGTCATCATCCGCAGGGCACCGCGGCAACCCTCGAGAATCTCCTGGAGCACCCGCGGACGAACCTCGCTCAGGCAGTCCGGCTGGATCATGCCCCGCTTGCCCTCGGCGATGAACGGTCCCTCCAGGTGCAGTCCCAGGCAGTCGGCCCCCGGCAGCTTGCGCCCGCTGGCAGCAGCGGCCACCGCCAGATGGCGGTTGTCCTTTCCGGGCCGGTATACCGTCGTGGCCAGGAAGCCCGTGACCCCGAAGCGGGCGCAGGTCGCGGAGATGCGCTCCATCCCCGCAGCCTCGGCGTCGAGCACGTCGCTTCCCCCGGCGCCCTGTACGTGCACGTCCAGGAAACCCGGCGCCGCGATCATGCCGGGAACCTCCAGGACCCGATCGGCCGGGCCCGGCGACGGGCCGGCCGGGCCCACCGAGAGGATCTTCTCCCCTTCCATCAGGATCTCCCCCGGGGCGATCTCCCCTGCCGGGGTGATCACCCGCGCCCCCGTGATCAGTGTACGCATGATGGAAGAGTGTAGGCTCCGGGTGCCGGGAGAGTCAACGCGCCGCAATCCGGGCAAACGTCTTGTCCGAAGCGACCGCCTCGGGCTACACTGCCAGGAAACCGTGCCGTGGAGGAGGATTCAATGCCCTCGAACGTCGAGGCCCGCGCCCTCACCGAATCCGCACAGCAGCTCGTCTACGAGCCCCGGGAGAAGATCGGGGTGATCGTGGTGCCTTCGTTCCCCGCCCTGGGCACGTACGCGGCCCTTCGTTTTCTCGAGTGGGCCCAGGACAATCCGGAGGGTGTCGTGTCCCTGCCCACCGGCAAGAGCCCGGAGCACTTCATCAAGGAAGTGGGACGCCTGCTGCGGGGCTGGAACGGCAAAGCCGTGCGGGAAGAGGTGGAAGGCTGGGGGCTCGACCCGGGACGCAAGCCGGAGCTCCGGGGTCTGCACTTCGTGCAGATCGACGAGTTCTATCCGATCAATCCCCTGCACCACAACAGCTTCCACTATTACGTCCAGCGCTTCTACGTCGAAGGCTTCGGCATGGACCCGGAACGGGCTCTTCTGATCGACTGCGGCAGCATCGGCCTGCCCCCGGGCAAGCGTCTGGAGGAGGTGTGGCCAGACGACCGGGTGGACCTGTCCCTGCGCTACCGAACGGCTTCCGGCCGCACGGAGGCCATGCAGAAGCGGGTGATCGAGCAGATCGACGCCTGGTGCACGGAGTACGAAAGCCGCGTGCGCGCCCTCGGCGGTCTGGGCTTCTTTCTCGGGGGGATCGGACCGGACGGCCACATCGGCTTCAATGTCCGCGGGTCGGACCATTTCTCCACGACGCGGCTTGCGGAAATCAACTATGAGACCCAGGCCGCCGCCGCTGGAGACCTCGGAGGCATCGAGATCGCCCGCAGGCGCCTGGTGATCACCATCGGCCTGTCCACGATCACCTACAACCCGGAGTGCACGGCCATCATCATCGCCGCGGGGGAAGCCAAGGCGGGAATCGTGGCCGACGCGGTTCAGCAGGACCCTCACCCCCGCTTTCCCGCCACGGCGCTGCACAAGCTCCCCCGGGCTCGCCTGTATTTGACCCAGGGCGCCGCCAAGGGACTGGACGCCCGCTGCCGCGCTCGCCTCCAGGCGGCCGAAAGTCTCTCGGAGGAGCAGATCGAGAGGATCGTCATCGACCTCTCCCTCAAGCTCAGGCGGCGAATCGAATCCCTGAGCGAGGAGGACTTGCGCGGCGACCCCGACGGGGCGCTCCTGCTCTCCAAGACCCGGGAGAAGCTCGCCTCCTTCACGAAGCGCATCGCCGGAGGGCTCCGGGACAAGATCGAGGCGGGCAGCCGGCTCTTCTCGAACGCGGTGTTCCTGCACACGGAGC
>JAFGFV010000240.1 GCA_016930895.1 Spirochaetales bacterium
GCCGGCGTGATGAAACTGGTAGACGTGCCAGACTCAAAATCTGGTGAGGGGTGACCCTCGTGTCGGTTCGACTCCGACCGCCGGCAGGAACCCACAGCGCTCGGAGCTCTTCCGAACCGGCCTATGCCACGAAAACCCGGCCAGTCTCTCGGACCTCGAAAACCGTCCGACACGCGGGGCAGCGGAACCGCCCGGGCCGGAGCACCCTCAGGCCGGTGCCGCATACCGGGCAGCGGAGCCTCCTCGGAAAGGCTCCCGCCTCGACCGGCCGAGCGCCGTTGAAATGCTCGCGGGCCTCTTCCAGGCTCTCCTTCTTGTTGAAGAACCTGGTAAACCCCAGGAGGTCGATGACCTCCTGGACGCGCCGCTGCACGGCGTAGATCACCAGGTCCCCTCCCCGGCCTTTGACCGCCTTCAGGAAGTCGGCGAACGCCCCGATCCCGGTGCTCGACAGAAACGCAAGCTTCTCGAAGTCGAAGATCAGGTTCACGTACCCCCGCTCGATCACCCGGTCGATCTGCCGGTGGAGGTAGCGGTAGTTCTGGATGTCGACGAAACCCCGCAGATGCAGCAGCGCCAGCCTTCTGCGCCGGTCGAGTTCCTCGAACACGATCTCGATGGAACTTTCTTGTTCGTCGATGATGGAGTCCAAGGTTTCGGTCATCTGTGCACCTCCCGCGTGCATTCTCCGTGCCATGCCCACATATAGGTGTCAAATTTCGTATTTGCGATACTTCATCCACCAACACATCTCAATATATCCGATTTTGGCAAGTGTTTCACGATTCTCGGCACGATTTCTCAAAGAATTTCGTTACTTGTGAACGCATATACGAAATTCTTCTCTCTATGAATGATCGTGTCAAACCGTGTTTTGCAGCCGCGTCGGCGCTGACGGGACTCCTTGCCTCGGGCGCCGCGATGGGGTAACGTAGCCGCATCATGAGCCTCGAACACAGCGAAGACAGCGGCGGGCAGCCGAGCGGGCAGGCCAAGGCGTTCGTCCTGGCCGGGGTGCGCTACCGAGACATCCTGGACATCGAGCGCCTGCAGCTGGACTCCTGCCGCATCTCGGCGGTCGTGGGGCCCAGCGGCGGCGGCAAGACCACCCTGCTGCGCTGCCTGAACCGCCTGACCAGCCCGGACTCCGGGGAGATCCTCTTCCACGGGCAGCCCATCGAGCACATCGATCCCGTGGATCTGCGCCGCCGGGTGGTCATGCTGGCGCAGCTGCCGGTGATCTTCCCCGGCGACGTCCAGGAGAACCTCCTGGCGGGCTGCCGGTTCTCCGAACGCCCCCTGCCGGAGCAGGACGCCCTGACCGCCATGCTGCGGCGGGTCGGCCTGAACAAGCCCCTTGAGGAGGATGCGGCCCGCCTTTCCGGCGGCGAGAAGCAGCGTCTGGCCCTGGCCAGGGTCATGCTGATGGATCCGGAGGTCCTGCTTCTCGACGAGCCTTCGGCCTCCCTGGACGGGGAGACCGAGGAGCAGATCTTCGAGCTGATCACCGCCTTCTGCCGGGAACGCTGCAGGACCCTGGTCATGGTCACCCACTCGGAAGCGGAGTTCTCCGGGTATTACGATACCCTGGTGCGGATCCGAAGCGGCCGCGTGGAGAGCGTCCGACAGCGGGAGGCGGACTGATGGAGGGGCTGCAGGAGGGATTCGTTCGCATCGAGCTCGTGTACCTGGGGCTGGGGTACCTGCTGATCGTCCTGCTCCTGGTGCTCGTGCGGCTCAAGAAGCTCGGCAAGGGATGGGAGATCACCCTGGCCTCCCTGCGCATGACCGTGCAGCTGATCGCGGTGGGCTTCGTGCTGACCTACGTCTTCTCCTGGCACAGGCTGTGGATCACGGTCCTGATCTTCCTGGTCATGGAGGGGTTCGCCATCTACACGGTGTTCGGACGGGTCAAGAAGGAGATCTTCCCGGCGCTGCGCCCGGTCATCGCGCTGTCCATGCTCGCGGGCACCGCGGGGGCGCTGGCGTACTTCCTGTTCGTGATCGTCCGCGTTCGCCCCTGGTTCGATCCCCGCTACTTCATTCCCGTGGCGGGCATGATCATCGGCAACTCGATGAACGGCGTCGTGATCGGCATCGAGCGCCTGTCCAGCGGCATGCGCTCCCAGCTCGAGCGGCTGGAAGGGGCCCTGATGCTCGGGGCCAGTCCCCGCGAGGCGGCGCGGCCCTTCGTCAAGGAAGCCTTCTCGGCGGGCATCATGCCCATCGTCAACAACATGATGGGGATGGGGATCGTCTTCCTGCCGGGAATGATGACCGGGCAGATCCTCTCCGGGATCGCTCCCCTGGAAGCGATCAAGTACCAGATCGCCATCATGCTCGGCATCGCCGGTTCGGTGGCGGTGTCGGTGTTCCTGGCGACGGAGTTCGGGCACCGCCGCTTCTTCAACCGGCACAGCCAGGTGCGCCCGGAGGTGACCGCCCTGAAGTCGTGAGGAGGGCATGGGGATGGAGCAAGAAGGACTCGAGGGGGTGCTGCGGGAGATCGACGTCCTGGAGAGCCTGGACGCCGCCGGGCTGTACGGGTCGGACTTCCTGCTCAGTTGGGACAAGAGCCTAGACGAGCTGCGGGCGGTCCTGAGCACGGCCCGCCTGCTCAAGGCGATCCGCGACCACGGGATCTCCCCCCGGATCTTCGACTCGGGGCTCGCCCTGGCCATCTTCCGGGACAAGTCGACCCGCACCCGCTTCAGCTTCCTGTCCGCCGGGAACCTGCTTGGCCTGGCCGTGCAGGACCTGGACGAGACCAAGACCCAGCTGGCCCATGGAGAGACCGTCCGGGAGACCGCGAACATGATCTCGTTCCTGACGGAGGTGATCGGCATCCGGGACGACATGTACCTGGGCGCCGGGCACGCCTACATGAAGGAGGTCTCCGCCGCCGTGCGGGAGGGCCACCGGGAGGGGGTGCTGCCCCAGGTCCCGGTGCTGGTCAACCTGCAGTGCGACGTCGATCATCCCACCCAGAGCCTGGCGGACCTCCTGCACCTCGCCCGGGCCGCCGGGGGGCTGGAGGCCCTGTCGGGCAAGACCATCGCCATGAGCTGGGCCTACTCCCCCTCCTACGGCAAGCCCCTGTCGGTGCCCCAGGGGGTCATCGGGCTGATGAGCCGCTTCGGCATGCACGTGCGCCTGGCACACCCGCAGGGCTACGGCCTGATCCCGGAGGTGGAGGAGCTGGCCGCTCGCCAGGCCGCCGCCTCCGGCGGGAGCTTCCTCACGACCGGCTCCATGGCGGAAGCCTTCGACGGGGCGGACTTTGTCTACCCCAAGAGCTGGGCCCCCTACGGGATCATGCAGCGGCGCACCGAGCTCCTGCAGAAGGGGGACCGCCGCGGGCTGGAAGAGCTGGAGAAGGAGGCCCTGGCCGCCAACCGCCGCCACGCCGACTGGGAGTGCACCGAGGCCGTGATGGAGCGCACCCGCGATGCCCTGTACCTGCATTGCCTGCCGGCGGACATCTCCGGGGTCAGCTGTGAGCGGGGGGAGGTCGAGGCCTCGGTGTTCGAGCGCTTCCGCCTGGACACCTA
>JAFGFV010000241.1 GCA_016930895.1 Spirochaetales bacterium
CCAGCGCCTTCCCCAGCGAGCGCCGTCTGGCCTGTGCTGAACGCTCCAGCCGTGAAAGCACCCGCCCCTCCAGCCCTGCCGGGGACGGTGCGCGAAGCGCCGCCCCGTCCATCAGCAGCCGGGCCGCCTCCAGCCTGGCTGCGCACTGCGCGCAGGAGGCAGCGTGGCGGAGCAGCTCTGCAGGGGGCTGCCCCGCAGTTGGCTCATCCCCCCAGCCCCCGGCCAGCCAGAGGTTCAGCTTCCGATCCCATTCCCCGCATGTCATCCGCTCTCTCCCCCCACCCGGATATACGCCCTACGCCACTGCCGAGTTTCATCCTCCGTTCTCACCCCGGCCGGCTCCGCCCCCGGGACAGCCCCGGGGTCCCGGGTGCGCGCCGCGCTCACTCCGGGTCCCAATCCTTCTCGGCCAGCAGCTCGATCAGCCGTCGGCGGGCCCGATGCAGGTTCGTCTTCACGGTGCCCTCCGGAATGCCCAGGATCTCCGCGACTTCCCGCACCGACAACCCCTGCACCTGGCGGAGAACGAAGACTTCCCGGTACTCCCGCCTGAGCTCCCCCAGGGCGGCTGCGGCCAGGCGTTCCCCCTCCGCCCGAACGGCCGCGGCCTGAGGGTCGCTGGCGCCGTCCGAACGGGGGTCCGCCAGGCTGTCCACGTCCCTCTCGGCCGGCGCCCTCCTGCGCCGCCGCTTGCGCAGCACGCCGCGCAGGTGGTTGATTGCGATGGTGTACAGCCAGGGATGCAGGCGCCGCTGGATCTGGAAACGCCCCAAGTGACGGTAGGCCTTCAGGAAGATCTCCTGCACCGCCTCCTCGGCTTCCTCAGGGTCGTCGAGCATCCTCAGTGCCAGGGTATACACGGAAGGGGTATGGCGCTGCACGATCCCGCCGAAGGCCCGCGGGTCGCCGTTCAAGGTACGCTGAACCGCGAGCAGATCCTCAGCATCCGTGTGCGATCGCTCCTGCAGCCTGTCGGGTTCGGGCACGCAAGGTCCTCTCCGCCGCTCGAGCTCCGGGGCCATTGGAACATATACCACATCGGCACCCGAATGGTTTCACGGGGGAAGCCCGTCGTCGGAGACCCGCGGCCGCCGCCCCGCGCTTACCGCCGCGGGCGCGCTGTCGAGCCTTCGCCGTGGACCGCGTGGTATACGAACAGACCGAGCAGGCAGGGGTGCAGGGCGGACTTGAGCTCCCGCGCCCTGCGGTCGTACAGCGCCACCAGCCGGATGATCCCCTCCAGCTCGCCAACGCTGTAGTGCCGCAGGGCCTCTGCATAGAGCTTCTGGTTGCGCTTGCCGCGAATTCCCAGGCGCGCGCCGGCCTCAATCAGGGGGTGCCGCTGCCCGGTCAACAGCTTCAGGGACAGCAGCTTGCGGTACTGGGACAGCAGCCCGCCCAGCAGCTGGACCGCGTCGGTTTCCCGCGACAGCAGGATCTTGTCGAGCACCTCCAGGGAAGCGCCGAAGTCCCGCACCGACATGCGCTCGAACAGGGTGAAGACGTTCTCCTCCTTGCTGTGGTAGAGGAGCTCCTCGACGTCCTCCAGCTCGATGCGCCGGGCGGCCCGCGCTCCGAGGTACAGAGCCAGCTTCCCGCAGGTGTCCCGCAAGTCGCGGGTATTGTTCTCGACCATCTCCAGCAGAAAGCCCGCCGCCTCCGGGTCGATCTCCAGGCCGTGCCGCCGGAAGAAGCTGGAGATCCAACCCATCTTCTGGTTCTCGAAGAGCTCCCAGAAGATCTTCTGGCCTTCCCGGGGTACGAGCTTCTTGAGCCGGTCGTCGACGCGCCCGACCTCCGGGCTCGCCAGCACCAGGGTCGCTCCCGGCGCAGGCCTCTGCGCGTAGGCCGCCAGCATGTCCAGGTCGGACTTGCGGTTCAACTCCTCCGCCCCGCGCAACAGGACCACCCGGTGCCCGCCGAAGAGCGTGCCGTTGCGCAGCACCGACAGCGCCTCAGGCAGCGCGTTCTCGAAGGCATAGAAGCGATGCACCTCCGGGCCCCCGGCGGCTTCCCTGGACAACCCTTCCAGGAGGCGCTCGATAAAGGCCTCCTTCTCGCCCTCCTCGGGACCCAGGAGGAGGTACAGGGGGAGAGACTTACTCATAGTTGCGGATCAGGAACAGCAGCTTGCCCAGGATCCGGACGTTCTGAGTGTAGATCGGCGGATAGGCGGAGTTCTCGCTCCTGAGCTGGACCCGGTTCTTCTCCAGGTAGAATCGTTTCAGGGTCACCGCTTCGTCGACCAAGGCCACCACGATGTCCCCGTTGTCGGCGTTCGACTGGTGGCGCACCACGGTCATGTCCCCGTCGAAGATGCCCGCGTCCTTCATGCTGTCACCGCGGACCCGGAGGGCAAAGTACTTGCCCGCCCGCAGGTACCCCTGCGGGACCATGAGAGTGCCCTCCATGTTCTCTTCCGCGAACAGGGGCTTGCCGGCCGCCACCGAGCCGAGGATCGGGATTGCCTTGTGACTCTCCGATTCATACAGATCGCCGTCTCCCACCACCTTGATGGCCCGGGAGCGGTTGAGGTTGCACTTGATGGCCTCCTTCTTCTCGAGGGCCTTGAGGTGATCGTAGGCGCCCTTCACCGAGACCTGCAGATGCCCGGCGATCTCGCGTATGGTCGGGGGATACTTGTAGGTCCGGATGTACGTCTTGATGTACTCCAGGACCTCCTGCTGGCGCCGGGTCAATCCCTTCATGTTCGGGCCCAATCCCCCACGCTACTTTTTCGGGTCGATCCCGTATTTCCGGATCTTGTTGTGCAGGTGCGAGGGGCTGATCCCCAGGGCCCTGCTGGCCTTGGTGATGTTGCCCCCGTGCTCTTCGAGCTTGCGGACCAGCAGGTCCCGCTCGAACTCCTCCTTGGCCTGGGTCAGCTTCATCGAGGCATAGTCCTTCTGGGGCTCCTCCGGCTCCGGTTCCGTCCGGCTGGACAGGTACCGCCTGACCGTCTCTGCGGAGATCTCCTGCTCTTCGGCCATTATGTTAACCCGCTCCACGAAGTTTTTCAACTCTCGGATGTTTCCGGGCCAGGGATGGGCGCGCAGGAGCCTCAGGGCTTCCGGGGACAGACGCTTGGGCTCCGCCTCGGGGGCGGCCTTGAGCTTGTTCATGAAGTAGTCCAGCAGCTCCTCCAGGTCCTCCAGGCGCTCCCGCAGCGGCGGGACGTAGATGGGAACGACGTTGATCCGGAAGTACAGGTCCTCCCGGAAGCGTCCGGCGCGCACCTCCTCCTCGATGTTCCGGTTGGTCGCGGCCACCAGGCGCACGTCCACGCCGATCGACTGCTCCCCGCCGACACGCTCGAACTTGAGCTCCTGGATGACCCGCAGGACCTTGGCCTGCGTCGCCAGGGACATGTCGGCGATCTCGTCGAGAAACAGGGTCCCTCCATCGGCAAGCTCGAACTTGCCCCTGCGCCGGGCGACCGCATTGGTGAACGAACCCTTCTCGTGGCCGAACAGCTCGCTTTCTATCAGGGTCTCCGGAATCGAGGCGCAGTTGATCTCCACGAAAGGCCCGGCGCTGCGGTAGGATCGACGGTGGATCTCCCGGGCCACCAGCTCCTTGCCCGTGCCGTTTTCCCCCAGGATCAGGATCCGGGCATCGCTCCCCGCGCTCTGCTCGATCAGGGCCTGGACCTTGCGCAATCCCTCGCTCCCGCCGACCATCCGGTCCTCGACGTAGAGGCTCTGGCGGAGATTGCGGTTCTCCTTGCGCAGCTCCTCCAGCTTCAGGGCGTTGTGCACCGCGGTGATGGTCTTGTCCAGAGAGAGGGGCTTTTCCAGGAAATCGAAGGCCCCGATCTTGACCGCCTGCACGGCCATGTTGATGTTGGCATGGCCGGAGATGATGATCACCTCGATCTCCGGATGTTCCTTCTTGATGGCCTTGAGCACGTCGATCCCGCCCATGTTGGGCAGCCAGACGTCCAGGATCACCAGATCGATCGACTCGTTCTGCAGCGCCTGCAGGGCCTGGTAGCCGTCCTCTGCGGCTGTGACGCCGTAGCCCTCGTCGTGCAGGACGTCCGAGAGAACCTGGCGAATGCCCTGCTCGTCGTCGACGACTAGTATGTGACTCATGGGTGGCCCTCCAACGGCAAGTCGATGATGAAGGTGGTCCCGGCGTCGACCTGGGACTCGAAGCGGATAAACCCGTGGTGGTCGAACACGATGCGCTCTACGATGGTCAAGCCCAGTCCGGTGCCGTCCCTCTTGGTGGTGAAGTAGGGATCGAAGATACGCCCGCTGATCGACTCCTCGATCCCGCTGCCGCTGTCACGGATCCAGATCCGGCAGTAGCCCCGGCCGTCCCGCTGCACCGCCCCCGCCCGGACCGAGATCGGGCCACCCTGCGGCATGGCGGCCATGGCGTTCTTGAAGAGATTGGCGAACACCTGCTTGATCTGGCCCCGATCGGCCGTGATGTGGAGGGCTTCCGGAACGTGGGACGCGTCGACCCGGATGCCCGAAGCGGGGTTGTCGTACATGGCGGAGACCTCCTCGACCAGGGGCCGCAGGGCGAAGGGCTCGGGTCGGGGGGCGGGCAGCCGGGCGAACTCGCGGAACTCGACCAGCAGGTCGTTCAGGTTGTCCACCTCGTGGACGATCGCCGACACGGAGGCCTCGAGCACCCGGCTGAACTCCCGGTCCGCCCCGGACCGGACCTCCGCGGCGTACCTGCGCAGCAGCCGCTGGGCCGAGAGCTTGATCGGGGTCAGGGGGTTCTTGATCTCATGGGCCATCCGCTGGGCGATCTCCTGCCAGGCGGCGATCTTCTCGGTCTGCCGGAGCTTCTCCCGGGAGCTCGACAGCTCGCCCACCATCCGGTTGAAGCTGCTGACCAGCAGGCTGAGCTCGTCGGCCGAGCGGCTCAGGATCCTGAACGAGAAGTCGCCCTCGGCGACCCGTCGGGTCGCTTCCTCCAGACTGACGATCGGCTGGATGATCTCCTCGGTGAGCAGAAAGCTCACCATGATGGCGAGCAGGATGATGGGCAGTGAGAAAAAGAAGTAGAACACCACCAGGACCAGGCGAAACAGCTGCCGGTAGCGGTTGAGCTGCGTGAAGATCTCCAGGCTCTCGGTGAGCCTGCGGGCGTTCTCGTCGAAGCCCTGGGTCAGGAGTTTGCCGACGACCACGCGGTACCGGGTCCCGGCCACCTCGTGGACGGCCAGGTTCCGCAGGACGCTGACCCGTTCCCGGTCCTCCTTGGGCAGGTCACCGGCCTGACCCATGCCCGAGGCGGCGCCCTCTTGGGCACCGGGGGCCGGCAGCTCGGCCAGGCGTCCCTCCGGGTTTCCCCGGAACAGGATCTGGCGCCCGTCGGCGTCGAACACCTGGACAAAATCCACGTGGCTGTTGATGGACTGGACGTTGCGCCACAGCCGCTCGGGGTTACGCTCGAGGTCCCGCAGCATCACCGCCATCACCGGGCTGGAGTTGAAGCTGCGAAGGTTCGCGACCATGCCCTGGTAGTAGTCCAGCGAGATCGACAGGCCTCCGCGCAGGGCCTCACCCAGCCTGGCCTCCAGCCAGAAGTTGATGGCCGAGCTGATGAAATTGATCGACAGAAGGACCTGCGGCACCGAGGCCAGCAGCGCCACCAGAACGAAGAACAGCACCAGGCGGGTCTTGAAGCGGGACCCGGGCCTGCGCTCAGCCCGCTCCCGGATCATCCGCACGATCTGGTACACGATCACGCCCAGCAGGATCAGCGGGAAGGCGACGGCCACCAGGTAGATCAGCAGGTTCGACTGAATGTCCCAGGTGGCCACGCTGACCAGGATCTGCTGGGAGAAGACCACGATCAGCGCGATCAGGAGCACGAAGATCAGAATGAGAATCAGCAGGCTGATCGAGGTCTTGCTGCCGTGGAACAGGCGTACCATCACGGGCTCCTACGGGGCTGGCCGAGCTCCAGCTCCGCCCACTCGGTGGTGATCTGGCTTTCGCTGGAGAACAAGCTCACGATGTTCAGGGGCCCGATGATGCGCACCGGGCTCAGGCGGACCCGGGACAGCAGGTAGTAGGTCTCGGGGTCCCCCGGCCCGATCCTGCCCACGGGGTACTCGGCGAGCACCAGAAAGCTCTCCAGGAACTCCCGCTCGTCACGGAAGGGGATCTGCGGGCCGTCTTGCTGCTTGATCAGGTATCGCTGCGTGAACGGGTCGAACCAGGCCAGCCGCGACAGGCGCACGTTGACCAGCGGCCGATCACCCAGCCAGGCCAGGAAGCCCTTCTGCCGCCGGAACAGGCGCAGGTCGAACACGATTTCCGACTTGAGTCCGTCCTCGAGCGCGGCGAGCACCCGCTCCACCGGGGCGTCGCTCAGCGCCACTGTCGCCAGAATCCGCCCCCCCCCGTCCTTGACCGACAGGGTGGCGACCTGCCCGGGCAATGCCCGAGAGACCAGAAGGAACGCAGCAAGAAGCCAGGGTCCCCGGATGGTACTACTCCTCTTCGAACTTGGTCTCGAACAGTCGGCTGATCGCGGCCACCGCCTGCTCTTCATCTTCACCATCGGCGATGATCTTGATCGGCGTGTTGTACGTGGCTCCGAGTGTAATGATCCCCATGATCGACTTGCCGTTGATCCGCTCCCCGTCCTTCTCGAGATAGATCTGGGACCCGAAGCGGCTGGCAGTCTGCACCAGCAGGGAGGCGGGACGCGCATGAATCCCCGCCCGGTTCTTGATGACGACGTCCTTCTCGATCATGCCTTGAGCGCCCCGGGGCCAGTGCCGGGGCCTACGTCTCGTTCAAGAAGATCGCCTTGGCGCTCTCGCTTTCCAGCCACTTCATGACGTTCTTCGAGAACTCCTTGGCGGAGTAGTATCCCATCTTCTTGAGGCGTTCGTTCATGGCGCCGGTTTCGATGATGATCGGGATGTTGCGTCCGGGCTTGACCGGGATGAGGAGGTACGGGACCTGGACACCCAGGATCTCGGTGAAGTTCTCTTCCGCACCGATGCGGTCATAGCTCTTGCTCGCGTCCCACTCCTCCAGCTTGACCACCATCTGGATCTGCTTCTTGTCCCGAATGGCTCCCACCCCGAACAGGTGCGTGATGTTGATGATCCCCAGCCCCCGGATCTCCATGTGGTGGCTGCTCACCCCCGTGCCCGTGCCCATGAGGATATTCCCGCTGACCCGGCGGATCTCCACCAGATCGTCGGCCACCAGGCGATGATTGCGCTCGATCAGCGCGAGGGCGGCCTCGCTCTTGCCCACGCCGCTGTCCCCCGTGATCAGCACCCCGATACCGAAGACCTCGACCAGCACACCGTGGATGCTCTGCTTGGGAGCAAAGATGTTGCTCAGCACCCGAATCACCCGCGTGGTGAACTCCGAGGAGGAGAGGTCCGTCTGGAGCACCGCGCAGCCGCTGTCCTCCGCCAGGCGGGCGAACGCATCCGTCGGGGACTGTCCATGCGTGAACACGCAGCAGGGGATCTCCGAAGAGAACAGCTTCTCGAGGGTGTCCTGCTTGCCTTCCTGGGCGAGCTTGCGGAGATAGGCGGTCTCACCGCGCCCGAAGATCTGGATGCGCTGGAAGGCGAAGTTGTCGTAGAAACCGCTGAGCTCCAGCCCCGGGCGGTTGATCTCCGGCACCTTGAGCTCCCGCGCCAGCCCGCGCCGTCCGGCGATGCACTTGAGGTTGAGGGAGTCGTTCTCTTTCAGGTCCAGCTGCAGCAGCTCCAGGACGGTGATCTTCTTCATGCCTCCCCGCTGGGAGCCTCCTCCTCCAAGGGCACCTCCGTCCAACGCACGCTGTCCTGCCCCTTGTGGTCCTGGATCTTCTTCTTCTCCTTGATGACCTTGAGCTCCATCTTGTCAAACAGCTTGTCGATGCCCTCGAAGATATCGAAGCTGGCCACCCCTACGTGCGTGGAATTGCCCCAGCGGAAGTTCAGGTTCGCCTCCAGCTTGAACTGGCTCTTCTCCTGGGAAAAAGAAAACAACAGGTCGACCAGGTGCTCCCTGACGAAATCCAGGCGGTGCATCTTTTTGTCGACGTAGTCGCGGATCGTGTCGGTGATTTCCACGTGAACGCCCTTGATCTCGGTATTCATGGCGCCTCCTGCCTGTAGTGCGGCTGCATCATCTGTGATGGGAACTCATGATGTCAAGTTCCTTCCTGTACTTGGCGATCGTCCGCCGGGCGATCTTGACCCCCTTTTCCGCCAGGAGCTCGCCGATCTTCTGGTCGGTCAACGGCGCCTCCTGGCCTTCGGCCTGGATGATTTCCCGGATCATCTCCTTGACCCCTTCCTTGGAGAAGCGGGTCCCGCCGGGACTGGAACCCGGCACGGAGCTCGAGAAGAAGTACTTGAGCTCGAAGATGCCCCATTCGGTCTGAACGTACTTGCCGTTGGTGACCCTGGAGACGGTGGCCTCGTGGACCCCGATCTCCTCGGCGATGTTCTTGAGGGCCAACGGGACCAGGTACTTGGGGCCCTTGCGGAAGAACTCCCGCTGGAACTCCACGATGGCCTTGCAGGTCTTGAGCAGGGTCTCGTTGCGCTGCCGGATGCTGCGGATGAACCATCGGGCCTCCTGGACTCCGGAGCTCGCAAACTTCTTGACGGACCTTTCCGCACTCTTGGCCTTGCCCTCGCTGAGGTTGCTGTAGAACGGGTTGACCGTCAGCACCGGGATGTCGTCGTCGTTGAGGAAGATGGCGAACTCCCCGTCCTGCAGCTTGACCATCAGGTCCGGAATCACGTAGCGCGGCTGTTCATTGGAGAACCTGCGGCCCGGCATGGGGTCGAGCTCCCGCAGGAACTCCCGGATCGCCGTTACCTGCTCTACCGGGATCTTGAGGGCCCGGGCGATCTCCTTGTGCTTCTCCCGCTCCAGCAGCTCCAGATAGCGGTCCACGACCTCGGCGGCTCCCGGGCACGGCTCCGGGTGCAGCCTGACCTGCACCAGCAGCGACTCCCGATAGCCGGAAGTGCAGGTGCCCACCGGCTCGAAGCTCTGGATCATCTCCTTGATCCTGTTCATGACCCGGAGTTTCTCCGGCGCCACCAGGGTCTCGGGTGCATCGCGATGAAAGCCGTTCTCGTCGAGGTTGCGGATCAAGAGCTCCCCGATCTCGAACTCCTCTTCGCTGATCGGCTGCAGGCGCAGCTGCCACAACAGGTGCTCGGGAAGGTTCTCGGAGCGGGTGAGCACCCCCTCGATGAACTTCCTCTGCGCGTCTTCCCGGGTATCGCCGATCTTGCTGCGCAGGTACCCGGGGTCGGAGACGTCGTCGAAGTAGTCCTGTTCCTCCTGGGAGCGCCGCTCGGCGTCGTCCAGGGACATCTCGGTGCGGTCCTCGAGGACCTCCAGGGCAGGGTTGCGCTCCAGCTCCTCCTCGATGGTGACCCGCAGCTCCTGGAGCGGGAGGGCCATGATCTTGATCGCCTGGTAGAGCTGAGGGGTCATACGCAGCTGCTGCTGCTGTCGAAGCATTGGGCGTTGGGACTGAATCATGGCGCTTTCGGTCTCGTCTTCCTCGCTACCCTAAATTTGACTGATAAGAGGAGCTGTTGTCAATGGGAAACGCCCCGTAGAATCCCTTGCCGACGCTCCGCCCTTCGGCGAAGCGCGGTTTTCCGGGGCGTGGCTACATCCGGAACTCCTCCCCGAGGTATATCTTGCGGGCGATCTCGCTGGCCAGCAGCTCGTCCTTGTGGCCGGCGACGACGATTTCCCCGAGGTTGATGATGTACGAACGGTGGGTGATCTCCAGGGTATCCCGGACGTTGTGGTCGGTGATCAGCACGCCGATCCCTCTCCGGGACAGGTCCATGGCGATGCGCTTGATCTCGTACACCGCGATCGGATCGATCCCGGCGAAGGGTTCGTCCAGCAGCAGGAATTTGGGTTCGATGGCCAGGGAGCGGGCGATTTCCGTCCGTCGGCGCTCTCCGCCGGAAAGGGTGTAGGCCTTCTGCTGGCGCAAGTGGCGGATGCCCAGGTCCTCCAGCAGCCCGTCCCGTTTCAGGAGCTTCTCCCTGCGCGTCAGGTCCCGGCGGGTCTCGAGGACCGCCCAGAGGTTCTGCTCGACGGTGAGCTTGCGGAACACCGAAGGCTCCTGGGGGAGATAGGAGATCCCGAGGCGCGCGCGCTTGTACATGGGCAGATCCGAGATGCTCTCGCCGTTCAGATAAATCCTCCCGACGTTCGGGCGGATGAACCCCACGATCATATAGAAGACCGTGGTCTTGCCGGCGCCGTTGGGGCCCAGCAGCCCGACCACCTCCCCCACGTGCATGGAAAAGCTCACGTCCTTGACCGCGGCCTTGCGGCCGAAGCTCTTGACCAGGCCCTCGACCGCCAGGGTACCCGCATGCGCGCTGTCGTTCATGTCACTCCGGCCCCGGTATCGAGGCGCCCGGCGGCCCGGCCTTTTCGGTGCTCTCGCCACCGTCCGCCTCCGCAGCCTCTTCGGCTTCTTCGGTCTCTTCGGTCTCTTCGGTCTCTTTGGCCTCTTCGTCCCCCTCGGCGGTGACCTTTCCGTGGATGTCCCCTTCCAGACGGATCGTCTCCCGCTCCAGGTCGATGCTGATCCTGAGAGCGCGGTACTCGTCGCCCTTCCAGTCGACCAGGGGCATGCCCGACAGCTCCAGTCGCTCCTCTTCCCGCAGGTAGCGGGCGTACTCGGCACGGCAGACCAGGTCGGTCTTGAGCACTCGCACCCCGATCTGAACGATCGTCTCCTCCCGGTCTTCCCAGTTCTGAAGGAATCCCCCCTTGACCACGAGCTCGTTCTTCTTGTCGAGCATGATCACGTTGCCGCTCACCCGGATGATCTTGTCCTCCCGGTCGTAGAACAGCTCGCGGCAGGAAAGCTCGATGCCTTTCTCCTCGTTCAGGACCGCCACCTCCCCTTCGCACCGGATATAGCGGAAGTTGGCTCCGTACAGCTCCATCCGATCGGCACGGATACGGTTCTCCCCCGTAACCACCTCGGCGTTTCCGGTCAGCAGCGTGCGCTCCCGCCCTTCGGCGATCACGGTCTCCATGCTGTCGCCGCTGAAAGAGAACGTGCCCGCTGCGGCTTGGAGGCATGCCAGCAACAGCGGCGCCAAGATCGCGGTGAGCCTACTCATCCTCTTCCCAGACGTAGCGGCCTTCCACGGGGCCGTCGAACTGGATCCGTCGGCGGCGGAAATCCGCGCGAAAACCCCGCCCCTCCACGATGGAGCCGTCCTGCTTCTGCAGACGCACCGCGTCCGCCGGCTCTGCCTCCAGGCGCTTCCCCTCCCGGGTCCAGAGGAGCGACCCCGCCTCCAGCGAGGCCTCCTCCTTCGGGGAGTCAATCCGGATCGTCCCGCTCGCGGAGGCGTCCTCCGTGTCGGTGTGGTACACGGCCCGGTCGGCGCTCGCCTCGCTGACCAGCTCCCCCGCCGAATTGTACTCCCGGAAGCTCACTTCCTCCAGGATGATCTCCTTGCGCTTCTCGTAGGTCTCCGCACGGCTGGCCTCCAGGACCACCCAGACCTGGTCGCCGGTAACGATGGTATGCCGGAAGTCCAGCAGGACGGTCTCCGGCACCTCCTCCGCGATCTCCTCGTCCAGGCGGGCGGGGTTGTAGTCCAGGCTGCAGGCGCAGGTCAACACGCAGGCGCAGAGGAACAGCGCGGGGAGACGGAGGGCCGCAGGAGCCGTGAGGGGACCCCCGGCGGGTTTCGGCGCGGGCCCGGCGCAAGCCCCCGGGCTATCGGGAGTCATACTCCATGCAGGCGGCCACGAAGCTCGCGAACAGCGGGTGCGGACGGACGGGCTTGGAGCGGAACTCGGGATGGAACTGCACTCCGATCCCCCAGGGATGATCGGGCCACTCGACCGCCTCCACCAGGGCCCGATCCGGGGTGAACGCCGCCAGCCCCAGCCCCGCCCCGGCCAGCTCCTCGCGGAACAGGTTGGACACCTCGTATCGGTGGCGGTGCCGCTCGGCGATCGTGTCGCTGCCGTAGATCCCGTGCAGCCGGGTCCCGTTCACGATCGTCGAGGTACTGGCCCCCAGGCGCATGGTGCCTCCGTAGGACTTCACCTCCACCTGCTCCTCCAGCAGGCTGATGACCGGGTGCGCCGTCTCGCGGACGAACTCGGTGCTGTTGGCATCGCTCCAGCCCAGCACCCCCCGGGCGTACTCGATCACCATGACCTGCATCCCGAGGCAGATCCCGAAACAGGG
>JAFGFV010000242.1 GCA_016930895.1 Spirochaetales bacterium
ACCTTCTTCTTCCAGCCGAGGATGTGGCAGGTCTCCACGGACTGCCCCTGCCGGGGGAGGATCACTTCCTGTGCCATCTGTTCCTACTCCTTCCTGAAGCGGGTCATACTCGCGCCACCGCGATGCCCGCATCCTGCAGCGCCCCGAAGGCGTCGTCCGGCAATCCGGCGTCTGTGACGAGCCTGGCCACGCTGGCCACCGGCAGCACCTGCACGAAACCGACCCTGCCGTGCTTCCCGGAATCGGCCACGAGCACCGTCTCCTCACTGCGCTCGGACATCTTGCGCACGATCTCGGCCCCTTCCACCAGGTGGGTGGTCAGGCCGCCGCCCAGCGAGAACCCGTCGGTCCCCACGAAGGCCAGGCGCACGTGAAAGCGCTCCAGCTGCGCCAGGGCCACCGGCCCGACCAGGCTCTCCGTGGCCGGGCGGAACTCGCCCCCGACCACGGTCAGGTGTATCCCCGGGTTGATCCGGGCGAACGGTATGATCAGGGTCGAGTTGGTGACGATGCTCACGAATCGCTTGCCCAGCAGGTACTTGGCGACGAGGGCGGTGGTCGTTCCCGCCTCGATCATGATCGTGTCGCCGTCCTCCACCAGCTCCGCCGCGGCCTGGGCAATGCGGTTCTTCTCCTCGACCATCAGGTTCTGGCGAACGATGACGTTCGGGTGAAATGCGGGGGTGGCACCCCCGCGGGTGCGGAGGATCATCCCTTTCTGGGCCAGGTTGTTCAGGTCGCTGCGCACCGTGACCGAAGAAACCCCGAGCCGCTCGGCGAGCGCAGCCACCGAGGTGTTCGCGTCCTCGGCCAGCAGGCGGAGAATTTCCCTTTCCCTTTCGGTCAACCCGGAGCTTACCATCACCGATGCTTACGAATTTCTTTCTTTTGGCTTACGAAAGGCTTACGTACCTACTATACGACTCCTTTGTAGAGGTTGTCAATAGCTTCCGCGAAAAGAAATCCGAGAGAAACACGTGCGGACCGGGGCGATTCAGCCGCTCCTGATCTGGATGGCCCCGAAGGGACACTCGGTCACGCAATTCCCGCAGCCCACGCAGAGCTTCAGGGACAGCAGCATGGGCGGGTCGAAGGGGGCCTCCTGCTCCAGGATCTTGTGGGTGCAGGCCCGGGCAGCGAGGCACACTCCGTCCCCGCCGTTGCAGCGGCGGGGATCGCAGCGGTCGAAGTCGATGTCCGCCCATTTGTTCACCGGGTGCCTCCAGCCCTCAGGCCCGTACCTATCAAGATGAACATGTTCCCCGTTTATGTCAATATATGGCAACTTGAATATATAGACCCCCCCCTGGGGCGCCGACGGGCAGCGCCGCAGGCGCCGCCTCACGCAGGGCTGCGGCGTCGCCTCACGCAGCGCCTCGCGCAGCGCGTCATGCGGCGTTGCCGAGGGACCCCAAAATCTCTATAGTATCGGCGCAGGAAGGGGGAGCAGTGCGCTATCGGACGCTCGGCAGGACCGGTCTGGCGGTCTCGGTGGTCGGCCTGGGAACCTACCAGTTCGGCGGGGAGTGGGGCCAGCGCTTCGACCGCCGCGCGGCGCAGGAAATTCTCGGGACGGCGCGGGACTGCGGCATCAACCTGATCGACACGGCGGAGTGCTACGGAGACCACCTGGCCGAGGAGCTCATCGGCGCCGCGATCCGGGGCGAGCGCTCCCACTGGATCATCGCGACCAAGTTCGGACACCGCTTCCACGGCTTCCGGGAGCGCAGCGGCAGCTGGCGTCCAGGGGAGGTGCGCCGACAGCTGGATCGCTCCCTGCGGGCCCTCGGCACGGATCACGTCGATCTCTACCAGTTCCACTCGCCGGTCGGAGACGAGTTCCTGACCGAGGGACTCTGGGAGAGGCTGGCCCGGGAGAAGGAGGCCGGCCGAATCCGGCACATCGGGATCTCCGTCGCCTCCAGCGCCTGCGCGGCCTCGGACACCAGCCAGCTCGACCGCGCCCCGGAGGTCCCTCTGGAAGCGGCCCAGGTGGTCTACAACCGACTCGACCGCCGGGTCGAGAGCGCCGTCCTGCCGGCCTGTCGGCGCCTGGGGCTCGGCGTTCTGGCCCGCGTTCCCCTGGCCAGCGGCCTGCTCAGCGGCAAGTACGACTCCGGACACGCCTTTGCCCCGGATGACGTGCGAGCCTACCAGTCCCCCGACGCCACGGAGGGGGCCCTGGCCGAAGTGCGGCGCCTGGAGGCCGAGGAGCTGCCGGCGGGCGTGCCCATGGCGGCCTGGGCGTTGGCGTGGTGCCTGAAGCAGCCGGCCGTGACGGCCGTGATCCCTGGATGCAAGAGCCGCGCGCAGGTGCTGGCCAACGCGGCGGCGGCCGACCTGGTGAAGGCCGGACACCCTCAGGAGGCGAAATGAAGCGCAGCGTGCTGTTCCTCTGCACCCACAACTCGGCCCGCTCCCAGATGGCCGAGGGGCTGCTCGAGGCCCTGGTCGGAGACCGCTACGAGGCGGCCAGCGCCGGGATCTCGGCCACCCGCGTGCGGCCGCAAGCGGTCGCGGTGTTGGCGGAGCTGGGCATCGACATCTCCGGGCACCGCTCCAAGAGCATCGAGGAGTTTCGCGGGCGCCTGTTCGACGTGGTGGTCACGGTGTGCGACCACGCCCGGGAAACCTGCCCCTTCTTCCCGGGCAAGCTCGTGCTCCACGAGGGCTTCCTGGACCCGGCCGCGGCCCAGGGAAGCGAAGAGGAGGTCCTCGAGACCTTCCGGAAGGTTCGCGACCAGATCGCCGCCTGGATCGTCGCCACCTTCGGCTCCGCCGGCGGTCCCGAGGCGGCCCGCTCCGGAGCCGCAGGAGGCCCGGCCCGCCCATGAGCCCCCCACCCCCAGCACCCGCGCAGGGGCAACCCAGGGAGTTCGCCGCGGGCGTGCTCCTGGCCGGAACCGCCTTTCTGCTCTGGGGTTTCGTTCCTCCCTACTGGCACCTGGTGGATCACGTGCCCTCCCTCCAGGTCATCGCCCATCGGGTGGCCTGGACCTGCGCCTTGACCGCCCTTCTCCTCACGGTCACGGGCAGGTGGGACGCGGTGCGCGCCGTGCTGCGCTCGCGGAAGACCTCCCTGACCCTGCTGGGCACAGGCGTGCTGGTCACGGTCAACTGGGGCATCTTCATCTACGCGGTCCTGACCAACCAGCTGGTGGCGGTGAGCATGGGGTACTTTATCAACCCTCTGGTCAACGTGCTGCTCGGGATCCTCTTCCTGCGCGAGCGCCTGCGATTGTGGCAGGGGGTGTCCGTGGCGCTCGCCTTCGCCGGGGTGGCCTTCATGGCGATCAGCCACGGCGGGCTTCCCTGGATCTCCCTGGGGGTCGCCTTCAGCTTCGGGTTCTACGGACTGCTGCGCAAGACCGTGAGCGCGGACCCGATGACCGGGACCTTCGTCGAGAGCCTGTTCGTCTCCCCGGTGGCAGTCGCGTACCTGGCGGTGCTCGGCTGCCGGGGCACCGGGGCCTTCATCGCTGGCGGCCCCGGCACGAGCCTGGTGCTGGCGGGTGCCGGTCCGGTCACGGCGATCCCCCTGCTCGCTTTCGCCGGAGGAGCCCGCCGCATTCCCCTCTCCATGGTGGGGTTCCTGCAGTACCTGACCCCCACCGCGCACCTCCTCATCGGAGTGCTGCTGTACGGAGAGACCTTCACCCGTCAGCACGCCCTCAGCTTCGGCCTGATCTGGCTGGGGATCATCACCTTCACCGTTGCGACCACCCTGGCCCGCCTCCGGCGCCCGTCCCCGTAGGAGCCTCGGATGAAGAAGACCGCCATCCCGCCGGAGCTGCGCGCCGTCCTGCGCGAAGGGGAGGCGGAGCGGGTGCGCGACCTGGAGTCGCCCGACCGGGTGCAGTCCTTCCTGGACACCCTGGACTACAGCCACGATCCGATCTACCGCTGCCCGGCGCGGGTGCTCCGGGACCGCCGCGCGCACTGCGTGGACGGGGCCCTGCTGGCCGCGGCGCTCCTGCGCGCGCACGGCCGCCCGCCGCTCATCTGCATGCTCGTCCCCAACCAGCGCGACGACGTCCACTACCTGGCCCTGTTCCGGGAAGGCCGCCGTTGGGGCGCGGTGTCCAAGTCCAACTTCGCGGGCCTGCGCTACCGCGAGCCGGTGTTCCGGTCGCTGCGCGAGCTCGCCCTGTCGTACTTCGAGCAGTACTACAACGTGGAGCGGGAGAAAACCCTGAGGGGCTACACCGTACCCCTGGACCTCAGGCGTCTGGATTCCCTGCGCTGGATGAGCTCCGACGACCGGCTGGAAGAGCTGGTGGAGCGGGTGGACCGCCTGCCCTGGCGCAGGCTCCTCACCGAGGCCGCCGCCGCGAAGCTGCGGCCCGTGGACGAGCGCACCTACCGGGCGGGTCTCCTGGGCGCCGACGAGCAGGGGCTGTTCCGGCCCGAGGCGGCCGGGTCCGGCGCTGCCGCAGGGCCCCCGGAGGCGAGCACGCCGGGCGGGTAGCCTCCGGCCCCGTCGGCAGAGCGCCTGACCGCAGCGCTTGGCCCGCCGGATTTGACTTTCCGAAGACAGACCTCGTACCCTATCCGCAGGGGGCGGGCGCCCGGGAGCGCGGAGCGGCAGCCCCTGAACGAGAAAACCCCAGGAACAGGAGGAGGATGAGAAACGTGGACATTGCGGAACTGGCGGAGCGCAGCCTGACGTGGCTGTTGGAGCACGGCACCCGGCTCGTGCTGATCCTCGTGCTGGCCCTGGTGCTGCTGAAGGTGACTAAAATCGTTCTCAAGCGGGTGTTCGATCGCATCGCGCAGAAAAAGGAACGGGAAGAGGAGTTCCGCAAGCGCGCCCAAACCCTCAGGTCCACGGTGCACTTCGTCCTGACCATCGGCATCGTGATCGTGGCCGTGATCATGGCCCTGCGCGAGCTGGGGGTGGATATCGCGCCCATCCTGGCGGCGGCAGGGATCCTGGGCCTCGCCGTCGGGTTCGGCGCCCAGAGCCTGGTCAAGGATCTGCTCTCGGGCTTCTTCATCCTGATGGACAACCAGATCCGGGTGGGCGACGTAGTGGAGATCAACGGCAAGGGCGGGCTGGTGGAGGACATCAACCTGCGGATCACCGTGCTGCGGGACCTGGCCGGGAACGTGCACTACGTCCCCAACGGGACCATCGACGTGGTCACCAACATGACCATGGGCTACTCGCGGTACGTGTTCGACGTCGGGGTGGCCTACCGGGAGGACGTCGAGGAGGTGATCGAGATCATGAAACAGGTGGACGAGGAGCTGCGCGCCGACCCGGCCTTCGCCGAGGACATCACCGAACCGCTGGAAGTCCTGGGACTCGACCAGTTCGCCGACTCCGCGGTGATCATCAAGGCGCGGACCACAACCAAGCCGATCAAACAGTGGCGGGTCGGCCGGGAGTTCAACCTGCGCCTCAAGAAGGCCTTCGACGAGCGGGGCATCGAGATCCCGTTCCCGCACCTGACCGTGTATCCGGGCGAGGACAAGCAGGGCCAGGCCCCTCCCCTGCACGTGGTGACAGAGCCGGTGGGCGGTCAGCCCCGAACGGGATGAGTGAAGCCGCGGCTACCCCAATCCCGCCAGGTAGGCGTCGATCGCCGCCGCGGCCCGCCGTCCGTGGCCGATGGCCCGCACCACCAGCGAGGCCCCCGCGTGGGCGTCCCCGGCGCTGAAGACGCCGGGCACCGTGGTCATGTAATCTGCGCCTACGGCGATGTTGCCCTTCGGGTCAAAGGCCACTCCCAGCTCTTCCAGGAGGCGTCCGTGCTCCACGTGCACGAAGCCCATGGCCAGGAGCACGAGCTCCGCCTCCAGCTCGAACTCGCTCCCCGGGACCTCCACTGCTTCCGGGCGGGCCCCCTGCCGGGGCTCGCTCCACTCCACGCCCTTGCACCGGGCGGAGCGCACCCCCGGTTCTGCGCCGCCGCCGAACTGCGTGACGGAAACCCCCCACATCCGCCGGCAGCCCTCCTGGTGGGAGCTGGAGGTCCGAAGCACGTTGGGCCAGCGGGGCCACCCGGGGTTGGCGGGAGACTGCCAGGTCGGGGGCTCAAGCAGGATCTCGATCTGGGTCACCGAGCGCGCCCCCTGGCGCACCGCGGTGCCCACGCAGTCCGAGCCGGTGTCCCCTCCCCCCACCACGAGCACCCGCTTGTCCTGGGCCGTGATCCCCGCCTGGCCGGCGGCCTCCCCTGCTGCTTGCCCGGCGACCCGGCGGTTGGCCTGGCTCAGGAAGTCCAGGGCGAAATGGATCCCGGCCAGCGCGCGTCCCGGCACGGCGATGTCCCGGGGCATCCCCGCGCCGACGGCCAGGAGCACCACGTCAAACCTGCGGCGCAGGTAGCGCACGGACAGGTCCTCCCCGATCACCACCCCCGTTTCGAACTCCACCCCTTCGCGGGCCATCTGCTCCAACCGGCGGTCGAGCACCGCCTTGTCCAGCTTGAAGTCCGGGATGCCGAAGCGAAGCAGCCCGCCGATCCTGGAGGCTTTTTCGAACAGGGACACCCGGTGCCCGCGCCGGCGCAGAGTCTGGGCCGCGGCCAGGCCGGCGGGACCTGAGCCGATGATCGCGACCCGCCTCCCGCTCTCCCGCCGGGGGGGCAGCGGCACCACCCAGCCGGAGGCAAAGGCCTTCTGGATGATGGCCAGCTCGAGGCTGCGGATCGCCACGGGGCTGGAGTTGATGGCCAGGGTGCAGGAGGCCTCGCAGGGGGCCGGGCAGACCCTGCCGGTGAACTCCGGGAAGCTGTTGGCCATCTCCAGGCGCTGCCAGGCTTCGTACCAGTTGCCCCGGTACACGGCGTCGTTCCACTCGGGAATCAGGTTGCCCACCGGGCAACCCAGGGAGTGGCAGAAGGGGGTTCCGCAGTCCATGCAGCGGGCCGCCTCCCGCACGAGCTCCTCGGGGGGAAGCGGTAGGGCCACCTCGCGGTAATCCCGGATCCTCTCCTCGACGGGACGCTGTCGCCCCTCTACCCGTCCGTATTCCATGAATCCCGTGGGCTTTCCCATCACACGTACACCTCTTCGGTCAAGTTCGCGCTCTCGGACTCCTTGAGCTCCCGTTCCCGCAGCCGCCGCAGCGCATCGCGGTAGTCCAGGGGAATCACCCTGACGAACAGGGGTAGCATCTCCTCCCACAGCTCCAGGATCCGCGCGGCGTGACGACTGCCGGTGAGCTCCACGTGCCTCCGCAGGTGCCGCTGCAGGAACTCCCGGTCCTCCGGCTCGGTCACCGGCTCCACGTCCACCATCTCCAGGTTGCAGCGAGTGTCGAAGAGCTGGCTTGCGTCCAAGACGTAGGCAGCCCCGCCGCTCATCCCGGCGGCAAAGTTCACCCCGGTCTCCCCGAGCACGATGACCCGCCCCCCGGTCATGTACTCGCAGCCGTGGTCCCCCACTCCCTCCACCACCGCCACTGCGCCGCTGTTGCGCACGCAGAAGCGCTCCCCGGCCGCCCCGTTGATGTACACCTCCCCCGCGGTTGCCCCGAAGAGCGCCACGTTGCCGGTGATGATGTTGCGCTCCGGGAGGAAGGCGGATCCCCGCGGCGGGTAGAGGATCACTTTTCCGCCCGAAAGCCCCTTGCACAGATAGTCGTTGGCGTCCCCCTCCAGCTCGAAGGTGATGCCCGGGGCCAGGAAGGCCCCGAAGCTCTGCCCGGCCGAGCCGTGGAACTTGACCCGCACCGTGTCCGGCGGAAGTCCGGGTCCGCCGAACCGGCGGGACACCTCGGCGCTCAGGGAGGCGCCGACCGCACGGTGGCTGTTGCGGATGGGCATCTCCAGGGCCAGGGGTTCCCGCCGCTCCAAGGCGCCGGCCGCCCGGGCCAGGATCTCGTCGTCCAGGGCCGGAGGGAAGCCGTTGACCCGGGGGCAGCGGCAGTAGAGGGCCTGGCCGGGGGCCGTCGGGGGCTTGCAGAGCAGGCGGCCGAAGTCCAGCCCCCGGGTCTTGTGGTGGCCCACCGCTTCGTCCACCGCGAGATGGTCCACCTGCCCGATCATCTCCTCGAAGCGCCGGAACCCCAGCTCGGCCATGAGCTCGCGCACCTGTCGTGCCAGAAAGCGCATGAAGTACATCACGTGCTCCGGGCGCCCGGCAAAGCGCTTGCGCAGCTCCGGGTCCTGGGTGGCCACGCCCACCGGGCAGGTGTTCAGGTGGCACTTGCGCATCATGACGCACCCCATGGCGACCAGGGTCGTGGTGGCAAAGCCGAACTCCTCCGCGCCCAGCAGGGCGGCCACCACCACGTCCCTCCCGGTCTTGAGCTGCCCGTCCACCTGCACCCGGATCGACTCCCGCAGCCGGCTTCCCACCAGCACCGCCTGGGTCTCCGCCAGGCCGATTTCCCAGGGGGTGCCGGTGTGCATGATCGAGGACAGGGGCGAGGCCCCGGTGCCGCCATCCCCGCCGGAGATCAGGACCGTGTCCGCTTTCCCCTTGGCCACGCCTGCCGCCACGGTCCCCACGCCGACCTCCGACACGAGCTTGACCGAGACCCGGGCCCGCGGGTTGGCGTGCCTGAGGTCGAAGATCAGCTGCGCCAAGTCCTCGATTGAGTAGATGTCGTGGTGCGGAGGCGGAGAGATCAGCATGACGCCCGGGGTCGAGTGCCGCACTCGGGCGATGGTCTCGTCGACCTTGTGCCCGGGCAGCTGCCCGCCTTCCCCCGGCTTGGCCCCCTGGGCCATCTTGATCTGCAGCTCCTCGGCGCTGAGGAGGTACTCGCTGGTCACCCCGAAACGAGCCGAGGCAACCTGCTTGATCTTGCTGTTGCGATCCTCGCCGTCGCCCCCCGGACCGCTGCCCGGCCCGCCGAAACGGGCCGGGTCCTCCCCTCCCTCCCCGGAGTTGCTGCGGCAGCCGAGCCGGTTCATGGCGATCGCCAGGGTCTCGTGCGCCTCCGGGCTCAGCGAGCCGAAGGACATGGCGGAGCTGACGAAGCGCTCGAGGATGAGCTCCTCGCCCTCGACCTCCTCCAGGGGCACCGGCGTCGCGGGCACGAAGCGGAACAACCCCCGGAGGGTGCAGAGGTTGCGGCTGCGGTCGTTGACCACAGCCGTGTACTGCCGGAAGACCTCGTAGCTCCCGGTCCGCACCGCCTGCTGCAGGAGGGTGATCGCCTCCGGGGAGAACAGGTGGGACTCTGAACCCCGCCGGTGGCTGTACAGGCCCCCGGAGGGGAGCGTGTAGATGGCCGCAGGGACGCCGCCCTCGGTGCCGCCCTCCGCCGGCCCGTTGGCACCCGCGGCCGCCGGCTGGGCCGCCGCGGCCGCCGGCGGCTCTGCCTCAGCGAAGGCCGCCAGGTGCACCGTGCGCCGCTCCTGTTCCACCTCGGCCATGCCGATGCCGCCGATCAGGGAAGGCGTCCCGGCGAAGCAGCGGTCGATCAATGCCTGGCTCAGGCCCACGGCTTCGAAGATCTGGGAGCCCCGGTAGCTGCGCAGGGTGGAGACCCCCATCTTGCTCATGACCTTCAGCAGCCCTTTCTTGACGGCCGTGATGTACTGGTCGATCGCCTCCTGGACCGGCAGCTCCCGGGACACGTACCCGGCCTCCTGGAGCACCGGGATGCTCTCGAACACCAGGTAGGGGTTGACCCCGCTGGCACCGAAACCCACCAGCGCGGCGAAGTGGTGGACCTCCCGGGCCTCCCCGGTCTCCACCGCCAGGCCGCTCAGGTGCCGCTTGCCTGCCCGCACCAGGTGATGGTGCACCCCCCCAATGGCCAGGAGGCTGGGGATGGCGGCCCGCTCCGGGCTGATCCCCCGATCGCTCAGGATGACCAGGGAGTGCCCTTCGTCGATGCGGGCCTCCACCTCCGCGCAGACCTCCTCCAGGGCCTGCTCCAAGCTGCCCTCGGGTCCGTGAGGATCGAAGAGGATCGGCACGGTGCAGACCCGGAAGTCCCTGATGGGCGAGGCACGGAGCATCTCCACGTCGTCGTTGGTCAGGATGGGATGCGAAAGCTTGAGCTGCCGGCAGTGCTCCGGGGTCTCGGCCAGCAGGTTGCGCTCCCTGCCGACAAAGCTCATCAGGCTCATGACCAGGTTCTCCCGGTACGGGTCGATGGGGGGGTTGGTGACCTGGGCGAAGAGCTGCTTGAAGTAGCTGAACAGCAGCTGGGGCCTCTCGGACAGCACGGCCAGGGAAGAGTCGTTGCCCATGGATCCCACCGGCTCCTGGGCGTTCTCGATCATCGGAGCCAGGATCTGCGTCAACTCCTCCCGGGTGTACCCGAAGGCGCGCTGCGCCTGGGCCACCCGCTCCCTGTCGATGGCCGACGGCCGCGAGGCCCCCAGCAGTCCCTTCAGCTGGATCCGGTTCTTCTCCAGCCAGTGGCGGTAGGGTTGCCGCCGGGAGACCGAGGACTTGATCTCGTTGTCCTTGATGATCCGTTTGCGCTCGGTGTCCACCAGGAACATCTTGCCCGGAGCCAGACGGCCCTTCTCCAGGACCTCTTCCGGGTCCACCTCCAGCACCCCGACCTCCGAGGCCAGGATCACCTTGCCGCTCCTGGTGATGACGTAGCGGCCGGGCCGCAGCCCGTTTCTGTCCAGCAGGGCGCCCACGCGGGCCCCGTCGCAGAAGCACACCGCCGCCGGTCCGTCCCACGGCTCCATGATGGCGGCGTGGTACTCGAAGAAGGCCCGCTTGTCCTGGGAGATGTGGTATCGTTCGCCGAAAGCCTCCGGGATCATCATGATCAGGGAATGGTCGATGCCCCGGCCCCCGCGCACGAGCAGCTCCAGCACGCTGTCGAAGATCGCCGAGTCACTCATATCGGCATTCACGACCGGGCGGAGCTCATCGATCTGCCCGCCGAAGAGCTCCGAGGCCAGGCTCCGCTCCCGGGCTCGCATGTTGTTGACGTTCCGCCGCAGGGTGTTGATCTCCCCGTTGTGGGCGATCAATCGGAAGGGCTGGGCCAGGAACCACGACGGAAAGGTGTTCGTGCTGTAGCGCTGGTGGAACACGGCCATGGCGCTGCCGAAGTCCTCTTCGTCCAGGTCCGGGTAGAACGAAAGGAACTGGGTCGAGACGAACATCCCCTTGTACACCACGGTCCGGCTGGAAAACGAAGGGATGTAGAAGCGCTCCAGCTCCCACCCCCACTCACGGGCCGAGCGCTCCACGCGCTTGCGCAGCAGGTACAGGCGCCGTTCCAGCTCCTCTCCCGGTGCGGCCGGGAGCCGAACAAACACCTGGGCAAACCCCGGCATCTCTTCCCGAGCCTGCTCCCCCAGGCAGTCCGGATTCACAGGCACCTCGCGCCACCCCAGCACCTCGCCGCCCTCCCGCTGCACGTGCCGATCGACGAGCCGCCGGGCCTCGCGCGCCTCGCCCGCGTCCGCAGGCAGGAAGAAGAAGCCGAGGCCGTAGCTCCCTGGCTCAGGCAGCTCGAACCCGACGGTCCGGGCGAAAAACCGGTGGGGTATCTGCACCAGGATCCCGGCGCCGTCCCCGGTCTTCATGTCTCCGCCGACCGCCCCCCGGTGCTCGAGGTTGCAGAGGGCCTGGACGGCGTCGGTAACGATGCCGTGGGATGGGGTGCCGTCCACCCGGGCCACGAAACCCACCCCACAGGCATCCCGCTCCTCACGGGGATCGAAGTATCCGGCGGCTCGAGGTCTCATCATCAGCTTCCGTGTCCATATATTTATGTAGCCTACGCATTAATATACAAACAAACCAAACGTGTCAATAGCCGCGGTTCATCGGTTGGACCCGCGGCGATCGCCGCTCGCGCTGGACAGGCGGCAGCGGGGAGGCTACCATGGAGGCGCACAAGGGAGGAGAAAGCCGTGAAGAGCCACGCCGTCGTCACCGCGACCGGCCCGGACCGGGTGGGAATCGTGGACGATCTGACCACGATCATCCTCGAGGGTCACTGCAACGTCGAAGAGAGCCGCATGGCCGTTCTGGGCGGCGAGTTCGCCGTGATCCTGCTGCTGTCCGGCACCGCCGATGAGGTTGCGGCGTTGATCAGGGAGATGCCGGCCAAGGGACCCGATCTCGGACTGCAGATCTCGCTGAAGGAGACCCTCCCGGCCAAGCCTGCTCCCCAGTCGCGCCCCTACCTGCTGGAGTCGGTTTCACTGGACACGCCCGGAATCGTGCACTCCATCACCACCCTGCTGCGGCGCCACGGTGTGAACATCAACGACCTGGAGACCGAGACCATCCCCGCTCCCTGGACCGGGGCCCCGATGTTCGTGATGAAGGCAAGACTGACCGTGCCCGGCGGGGTATCGATCGCCGCCCTGCGGGAAGAGGTGGAGACCCTGGAAGCGGAGCAGAACCTCGACATCAAGCTGACCCCCATCTCGACGGTCCCGGTGGAGTTCTAGCCCGGACTTTCGGGACGGCGGCGGTAGGGTGAGAAGAGCGACTCAGACCGCTTCGCGGACCTGGGCGTCGCTCCGGCGATCGTCGTCTCGGGGGGGGGCCGCTGCGCCGGCCTGCCACCTTGCGGCGCTCGGCGGGCAGGATCAGCTTGCGCAGGCGGATCGACTGGGGAGTCACCTCCACCAGCTCGTCCTCCCGGATGTACTGGATG
>JAFGFV010000035.1 GCA_016930895.1 Spirochaetales bacterium
CCGGCACCGGCTCGAGGGTCTTGGGATCGATCACTTCCACGATGAAGTGGTCCTCGTTGATGTGCAGCCCCTGCCGCTCGCTGCACTCCCCGGCCACCCCGGGGCCGATCACCTCCGTGAGGCCGTAGTTGTCCAGGGCCTTGAGGCGCAGAGAGGCCTCCAGCTGGCTGCGCAGATTCTCGCTCCAGGGCTCGGAGCCGAAGAGCCCCACCCGCAGGGTCAGGCTCTCTGCGTGCAGCCCCTCCTCCTCCAGGGCCGCGGCCACCGCCACCGCGAAGCTGGGGGAGCACACCAGCACGGTGGACTTGTAGTCTTTCATGATCCGCACCTGCCGCACCGCGGTCTCCGTCGAGGAGGGGATCACCGACGCCCCGATCAGCTCGGCGCCCTGGTAGAACCCGAATCCGCCGGTGAACAGGTTGAGGGGGAAGGCGATCTGCACCGCGTCCTGGTCGCTCACGCCCGCGGCCACCAGCAGGCGGGCCGTGCACTCCGACCAGTGTCGCAGGTCGTTCTTGGTGTAACCTACCACGATCGGTAGCCCCGTGGTGCCGGAGGTGGAGTGCACCCGCACGATATCCCGCAGCGGGACCGCGAACATGTCGTAGGGATAGCTCTTGCGCAGGTCCTCCTTGGTGGTGAAGGGCAGCCGCGCCAGGTCCTCGACGCTGCGAATGTCCTCCACGTCCACCCCGTGGGCATCGAAGCTCTGCTTGTAGAAGGACACGTAGCGGATGATCCGGTTGAGGGTCGCCTGCAGCCGTTCCAGCTGCAGCTGTTCCAGCTCCGCCCGGGACAGGGTCTCGTACTTCTGGTTCCAGATCATGACAGTTGCCTCTTGCTCACGTGCCTCTTGCTCACGCCATGGGCGGGGCCCCACCGGCCTCCGCCTTCGGCCGGCCCTGCTCACCGACCGAGCGTTCGGCGATCGTGCGATAGTCCTTGCCCAGGTATGCCCGCTGGACGTCGTGATTGTCGAGCAGCTCCTCGCAGGTCCCCGAGAGAACCATCCGCCCGGTCTCCAGCACGTACCCCCGGCTGGCGATGCCGAGAGAGGCCCGGGCGTTCTGCTCCACCAGCAGCACCGTGATCCCCAGGGCCGGCAGGCGCGCAATCGTCTCGAAGATCTTCTCGACGACCAGGGGAGCGAGCCCCATGGAGGGCTCGTCCATCATGATCAGCCGGGGTCGGGCCATCAGGGCGCGGCCGATCGCCACCATCTGCTGCTCGCCCCCGGAGAGGGTGCCGGCCAGCTGCTCGCCCCGCTCCTGGAGCCGTGGAAACAGATCGTAGACCCCCTGGAGGCGCTCCTGCAAGGCCTTGCGCCGGCCCTTTCGGGCCTGGAGGTACGCCCCGAGGATCAGGTTCTCCCGGACCGTGAGAGTGCCGAACAGCTGGCGTCCCTCCGGCACCAGCACGCAGCCCCGGGCCACCACCGTCTCGGCCATCTGCCCGTGCATCCCCTGGTCAAGGAATTCGATGGCTCCGTCCCTCGGGCGCAGCACTCCCGCCACGGTCTTGAGCAGAGTGCTCTTGCCCGCTCCGTTGGCCCCGATAATGATCACGACCTCCCCGGCGTCCACGTGCAGCGAGACTCCCCGGAGCACCCGCAGCTTGCCGTACCCGGCCTCGAGGTTCCGGACCCTAAGCATGACCGCCCCCGAGGTAGGTGCGGACGACTTCCGGGTCGCGCTGGATCTCCGCGGGGGGACCCTCGGCCAGCCGGCGCCCGTAGTTGAGCACCAGGATTTCGTCGGAGATGTCCATGACAAGGGACATGTCGTGCTCCACCAGGAGCACCGTCACCCCCCAACCGGAGATCCTGAGGATCAGGTCGGCCATCTCCCGGGTCTCGTAGATGTTGAGCCCTGCGGCCGGCTCGTCCAGGAGGAGGAGCCTCGGTTCGGTGGCCAGTGCCCGGGCAATCTCCGCGAGGCGCTGGGTCCCGAAGGCCAGGTTTCCGGCCTTCTCCTCGGCCCACCGCCCGATGCCCAGGGAGCCCAGGATCTCCTGCGCCCGCCCCCGGATCTCCCGCTCCTCCCTCCAGGTCCACGGCAGGCTCAGCACCCCCGCGATGAACCCGGCCCGGGTGCGCGGATGCCGCCCGACCATGACGTTCTCCAGCACGCTCATGGCAGGAAACAGCCGCGTGGTCTGAAAGGTCCTGCAGATGCCCCCTTCGGCCACCCGGTGCGGAGGCCAGCCGGTGATCTCCCGGCCGTCGTAGCACACCCTGCCCGAGTCCGGCATCAGGGTGCCCGCGATCAGGTTGAACAGGGTCGTCTTGCCCGCCCCGTTGGGCCCGATGATGGCCTTGATGCTGCCGCCGGACACCTGGAAGGAGACCTGGTCGATCGCCTTGAGGCCGCCGAAAGCCCGGGACAGGCCCTCCACCTCCAGAAGCCGAGCGCTCACGGGGATCCTCCCGTGCCAGGCCTCCCCTGCCCGCGGGCGTCTCGCCGGAGCGCCCGCGGCGCCAGCGCGCCCACCGCCCGCCGCACCAGCGCGCCCAGCGCCCGCAGCTGGGTCCCCCGCAGCAGGCCGGCGGGGGCGAAGAGCATGATCGCGATCAGGATCCCGGCGAACACCGCGTCGTCGTACGACCCGAACACCCCCCGAAGGGACAGGAAGTTCAGGAGCGAGCCCATGAGCAGGGCCCCCCACAGGTTGTCCATTCCGCCCGCGGCCACGATGGCCACGTAGCGCACGGACTTCATGCTCGTCGCCTCCGAGGGCCCGATGCCGCCGTTGTAGTGGGTCAGGAAGATGCCCGCCACGGCCGCGAACAGGGCGCTCAGCACGAAGGTCCCGAGCTTGTAGCGCGCGGTGTTGACCCCCATGGCGTTGGCCGCCTCCTCGCTGCCGTGGATGGAACGCAGGGCCCTCCCCACCCGGGAATGGATCAGGTTCAGGGCCAGGACCATGCCCACGAGCACGATGAACCAGGCCGCATAGTAGTTCTGGACTCGCCGCGCCATGCCGCCGCTGATCTCGAGCACCCCGATCGGGAACCCCGGCACCCCCGAAATCCCGTCTGCGGCACCCAGGAACCCGGTGCCGAGCACCACCCGATACACGATCAAGCCGAACCCCAGGGTCGCCATGGCCAGGTAGTGCCCGCGCAGCCGGATGACAGGCACGCCGATGAGCAGCGCCACCCCCAGGGCCAGCACCAGGGCGGCCACGAGGCCGACCCAGGGAGCAAAGCTGTGGAGGGTGTTGCCGTACAAGTCCTGGCGCTCCACCACCGCTCCCAGCCGGTCCAGGAGCTCGAGGAGCGGCCTGCCCTCCGGGAGTCCGAGATCCTTGGAAGACAGCACTGCCGCCGTGTACCCCCCAATGGCAAAGAAACCCGCCTGGCCGAGGGAGATCTGGCCGGCGAAACCCATGAGCAGACACAGGCCGATCACGACCACTCCGTAGTAGGCGGCCATGGTCAGCTGGGTCAGGTAGAACACCGTGCCGGTGGCCGAGAGGACCAGCTGGAGAGCCACGACCAGCCCTGCCAGTGCCAGCACCGGGAGGTAGCGCCGCAGGGACATCAGTACTCCCTCAGGGCGCTGGCTTCCCGGTTGCCGAACAGCCCGCGCGGGCGCAGGAACAGCACGACCAGCAGCACTCCGATCGACACCGCGTCGATGTACGCGAGGGGCAGAAGGCTGATCGCGAAGGCCTCCAGGAGCCCGAGCATGAGCCCTGCGGCCACCGCCGCCGTGCTGTTCCCCAAGCCCCCCAGGATGGCCACCGTGAACCCCTTGATGGCCAGAGAGGCGCCCATGTCGTACTGGGTCTGGGTCAGCGGGGAGATCACGCACCCCGCCAGGGCCCCGATCCCGGCCGAGAGCATGAAGGACAGGGTGACCATCCCGCGGGCGGGAATTCCGCACAGGCGTGCCGCGGTGCGGTTGTCGGAGCAGGCCCTCATCGCCCTGCCCACCAGGGTAAATCTGAAAAAGAGCGTAAGGGCCACCACGACCACGGCGCTGGTCCCGAGCACCCACAGGACCTGTGGGGAGATGTAGGCGCCCAGAAGCCGCACGGAAGACACCTCGCTGCCCGTGAAATGGGGCAGGGCGCGGACCTTCTCGTCCCAGACGTGCAGCATGGCCTCCCGGATAAGGATCGACACCCCGATGGTGATGATCACCAGCCGCAGGACCGTCGGCCGCTTGAGCCACTTGATGAAGGCAAAATCGATGGCGGCGCCCACCAGCATCGTGATGAGCACCGCCAGCAGGATCGCCAGCGGCAGGGGGAGCACCGCCGCGAGGCTGACGGCGGTCATGGCTCCGAGCACGAGAAACTCCCCCTGGGCAAAGTTGATGATCCCGGTGGTGTTGTAGATGATGTTGAAGCCGATGGCGACGATGGCGTAGATGCTGCCCACCGTGACCCCAGAGAGGAAGTACTGCACGAGTTGAGACAGCATCACGATCCCACGTTCGCCGGGCTACCTGCGCCGGATCACTCGAAGAGCACGAATCTCCCGTCCTTGACGGTCAGCATCTCGAAGGAGTCCAGACCGAGCCCGTTGTGGTCCGCCGGGGACAGGTTAAAGATCCCGGCGGTGCCTACGAGACCCTGAAGGTTCTCCATCGCGGCCCGGACCTTCTCCGGCTCGACGCTTCCCGCCTTGCGGACCGCCGCCTCGAGGAGCAGGTAGGCGTCGTAGGCATGGCCCCCGAAGGTGCTCACGTCCTCGCCGTAGCGGGACTCGTAGTCGCTCTTGTACTTGGTGAGCAGCTGCTTCTGAGGATGATCAGCGGGGAGCACGTCCGCCACCAGCAGCCGCCCGCAGGGAAAGATGATCCCCTCGGCGGCCTCGCCCGCGGCTTCCACGTACCGGATGTTCCCGAACCCGTGGCTCTGGAACAGGGGGATCGTCATCCCGATCTGGCGCATGTTCTTGGCGATGATCGACTGGGCCGGTTCGATCGACCAGTTGACCACCGCCTGCACGCCGCGGGCCTTGACCTTGGTCAGCACGCCGGTCAGGTCCGTCGCTTCCTTGTCGTAGACCTCGGTGATGGCGATTTCGATTCCGTGCTCCGGGGCGTATTTCTCCAGCTGGGCCTTGCCCCCCTGCCCGAACCCGGTGTTGGAGGCCAGCACCGCCACCTTGTCGATGCCCATCTCCTGCATGGTCTTGTAGATCCAGATGGCCGCGTAGCTGTCCTTCTGGGGTGTCTTGAAGACGTACGAGGCCACCGGGTCGACGATGGTCTCCGCCGCGGCGCAGGACAGCAGGATCGTCCTTCCCTCCTCGCAGACCCCCTTGATGTTCATCGACTCGCCGCTGGTGGAGGGCCCGAGGATGGCCAGGACCTGCTCCTCCTCGATGAGCTGCTTGGCGAAGGAGATCGCCTTCTCGGGGCTGCCCTGGGAGTCCTTGATGATCAGCTCCACGGGGCGACCGCCGATTCCCCCCTGGGCGTTGGCCTGCTCCACCAGCATCTCCAGGGTCTTGGCCTCCGGGGCGCCCAAGAACGAGGCCGGCCCCGTCACGGCGAGGATTGCCCCCACCTTGATCGGTTCGCCTGCCGGTGCGGCGGCTCCCTCTTTCTCGCCTCCGGCAAAGGCCGCCGCGCCCGCCAGAATCATCGCTGTCAGCGCCAGCAACAGGATTCTCCGTTTCATGTCTTCGCTCCTTTTCCTTGGATCGTGCCCCCCCGCCCTCCGGGCAGAGGGCGCAAAAGGGACCAACTGAACCTCAAAGCTTGCTGATCACCCCGGAGGACAGCACCACCACGCCCTCGGACCCCAGCACCTCGATGGCCCGCTCCGGCTGGTCGACGCGCACGATCACGATGGCGCTGTCGGACTTTTTCTCGACAAAGGCGTACATGTACTCGATGTTGAGCCCGTGGCGGTCGAACACGTCCAGGACCCGCTTGAGCCCACCGGGCCGGTCGTCCACTTCCACGGCGATCACGTCCGTGCGCTGGGCCACGAACCCGGCCGCCTTCAACACCTCGAAGCAGCGCTCCGGATCGTTGACGATCAGACGCAGTACCCCGAAATCCGCCGTATCTGCCAGGGACAGGGCTCGGATGTTGATCCCCTTCTCCGCGATCAGGCTGGCCACCTCCGCCAGCCGCCCCTTCTTGTTCTCCAGGAAGATCGATACCTGCTGAAGCTTCACCTCTGCCTCCTTGCTCAGCCCAGGCGCTTGTCCACCACGCGCTTGGCCTTTCCCTCGCTTCGCGGAATGCTCTTCGGCTCCACCAGCTTGACCCGAGCGTGGATCCCGAGCGCCGCATGCAGCGATTCGGCGATCGTCTGCTCCATGCGCTCCAGGTTCTTGATCTGGTCCGAGAACAGCCGCTCGTTCATCTCCACCTGTACCTCGATGCTGTCCAGCTGCTCCCGCCGTTCGATCACGAGCTGGTAGTGCGGCTCGATGCCCTCGACCTTCAACAAGACCTCCTCGATCTGGGAGGGGAAGACGTTCACCCCCCGGATGATCAGCATGTCATCGGTGCGCCCGAGCAGGCGGTGCATCCGCACCGAAGTCCGCCCGCAGCGGCAGGGCTCCCGGGTCAGGAAGGTCACGTCCCGGGTCCGGTAGCGCAGCATGGGGGTCCCTTCTTTGGTGAGGGTCGTCAGGACCAGCTCCCCCTTGGTCCCGTCGGGTACCTGCTGCCCCGTCTGCGGGTCGATGATCTCCGGGTAGAACAGGTCCTCGCAGATGTGCAGCCCGTCCTGGCACTCGCACTCGGAAGCCACCCCCGGGCCGATGATCTCCGTGAGGCCGTAGATGTCCAGCGCCTTGACGTGCAGCTTGTCTTCGATCTCCCGCCGCATGCCCTCGCTCCACGGCTCGGCCCCGAACAGCCCGACCCGCAGGTCCATCCTGGCGAAGTCGATGCCCGTCTCCCGTGCCGTCTCGGCGAGAAACAGGCTGTACGAAGGGGTGCAGGTCAGCACGGTCGAATGGAAGTCCTGCAGCACCGTCAGCTGCCGCGCCGTGTTGCCTCCGGAGATGGGAATCACGGTCGCCCCGATCAAGCGGGCCCCGTAGTGCACCCCCAGGCCGCCGGTAAACAGCCCGTAGCCGTAGGCATTGTGCACGACGTCGGTGCGGCTCGTGTCCCCCATGGCCAGGGTCCGGGCCATGGCCTCGGACCAGATGGCGATGTCCTCCCGGGTATAGGCGTCGACCACCGGCTTCCCGGTCGTCCCCGAGGAGGTGTGGATCTCCACCAGCTCGTCAGGGTCCACCGCCAGCAGCTGGAGGGGATACACCTCCCGCATGTCGTCCTTGGTGAGGAAAGGCAGCTTTACGATATCCTCGATGCCGGTGATGTCGGCGGGTCTGACCCCCTGCTCGTCCATGCGGCGGCGATAGAACGGGACCCGCCTGTACAGGCGGTCCACCAGCTCGCACAGCCGCTCGCCCTGAAGCTTGGTGAGCACCTCCCGCTGCATGGACTCGTAGTGCGTGTTCCAAATCATCGCCAGCCTCCCCGGGGCGCGAATGCGAGTAGGACCTATCCTCACGGAAATCGGAGGGAATGTCAATTATAGTCCGAAGGTTTCCCGCATAAGGATGCATGCGCCGACCCTGCCTGCCGACTGCGAGCTCTCCCGACGGCGCGCTCCTTGACAACCCCAATGCCGTCGCGCTACGCTGGAAAAAATGAAGTTCCGGATCCGCTTTGCCCATCAGATCGTGGGGGCATTCATCCTGCTCGGTATCCTGGCGATTGCGGCCATCCTGATCCTCATGGGCGTCAACCAGCGCTGGTTCGCCAAGAACTACTACTACTGGAGCACCTTTCCCTCCGCCGAGGGGCTGGGCGTCGGCATGGCCATCAAGCTGAAGGGCTTCGAGATCGGCAAAGTGGACACCATCACCCTGACCCGCACCAACGCGGTGGACGTGGAGTTCTACGTATACGACACCTACCACACCAAGGTAACCCCGAACTCCGTGCTGGAGCTGGCCTCCAGCCCTCTCGGCCTGGGCGCGGGGCTGCTGTTCCACCCCGGCAAAGGGGCCGGAGACCCGCTTCCGGAGCTCTCCTTCGTCCCTTCTCTGGCCCTGGACCAGGGCAAGGAGCTCGTACGCAAGGGCCTGGTGGACATCCCGCAGACCGAGGACCTCATCGCAGGGACCATCGTTCAGCTGGGCGCCACCCTGGTGGAGATCGACAAGACCATCAAGGTGATCAGCGAGACCATGGGGACCATCGATGCGTCCCTCAAGGGTGAATCCGCCGGCCCCCTGGCGGTGACGCTCAACGAGACGGCGGTGGCGGTCCGGAAGATCAACGGGGTGCTCGACGACGTGGAAGCTGTGGTGGCCAACCTCGACGCCATGACGGCGGAGTTCCGCGATCCGACCGGGCTCGCCACCCGGCTCCTGGACCCCAAGGGTTCGGTCGCCACGATCCTGGACGACGACAACCAGCTCTACGACCAGGTATCCGGTTCGATCGACCGGCTCAACGCCATCATCGCGCAGCTGGTCGACTTTACCGAGTACATCAACTCCTCCCAGCCGCAGATCGCCGGCCTCCTGGAAAAGGGAAGGACCACCCTGGACGAGGGCAAGGACGTCCTGGAGGCGGTCAAGAACAATCCCCTGCTCCGAGGGGGGGTACCCGAGCGGCGGGAGCAGCCCACCACCTTCCAGAGTTTCCGGGACGAGGAGTTCTAGATGCTCCCGCGGTGGCTTTGCGTGCGGACGGCCGCGCTCGCGGCGCTGGTCGGCGCGCTCCTCCTGGCGGGGTGCTCCACTGCACCCGAACCCCGGGAGGAGGTGGACGAACGCAAGAACCAGGCCGCCGAGTACACCGAGTTCGGCAACCGCTATTTCAACCGGGGTGACTACACCCGGGCCTTGAGCTTCTTTGCCCTGGCTCTGGACGACAACACGGCGGTGGACAACGAAGCCGGGATGGTGCAGTCCTACAACTCGATCGGCAAGGTGTACCTGGCCACCGGGCGCGGCGAGGAGGCGGAGGCGTCGTTCCTGGAAGCCCTGCGCCTGGCGTACACGGTCGGGACGCCCGCACTCATCGCCCAGAGCGCCAACAACCTGGGCGAGGCCTATCTGGTGAAGGGAGAGCCCGGAGGGGCGCTCGGCCTGTTCGAGGAGGCCCTGACCCAGCTCCAGGGCGGCACCGAACGGCAGATCGAGGCCATCGTCCTCCACAATCTCGGGTCCGCCTACAAGAGACAGGGGGACCACGCGGCGGCCCTCGTCCATTTCGACCGCGCCCTGGAAATCAACGGCGAGCTCAAGCGCTACGAAGAGATGGCCAGCAACCACTACATGATCGCCTCCGTCCACTCCACCCGGGGGGACTTCGAGGCTGCCCTGGGCCACATGTCGGAGGCCCTGCGCTGCGACAAGCTCATCGAGAACTCCGTGGGGATCGCCAAGGATTACTACGCGCTGGGTCTGATCAACCGGAAGGCCGGCCGCCTCGAGGCCGCGTACCCGAGCTTCGAAAAGTCGTTCCATATCTACGAGGCCCTGGACATGCCCCTGGAGATGCTCAAGCTCACCCCCGGCCTGATCGAGCTCGCGGAAGCCCTGGGACGCCCACGGGAGGCCGAGTACTATCGCCAGGCGGACGCACGCCTGCGGGGACGGTAGCCGGCAATGCCCTTCGTCGACGCAACCAGGACCGCGGCCCGCGGGCTGTGGCGAGGGATCCGAGGAGCGCTCCTGGCCGTCGGCATCCTCGTCACGATCGGCCTGCTCGGCCTCGCCCTGGCCCTGCCGCTGTGGGCCTTTGCCTCTCTGGAACCTCGGGCCTACACGTGGTTCGCGCTCGCCTTGCTGGGGGGCGGTCTCGGGTTCCTGATCGTCCGCGGGGTCGCCCGGGCCAGCCGCCGGGACGGCGGTTTTGCCCCCTGGGTGCGTCTCCGGGTGCTGCCGCGGGTCAAGAAGGCCGGCCTGGTTCTGGGGTTCGGGGCGGCGGCTTACGCTGTCGCGCTCCTGCTGGTCCGCGGCCTGGTCGCCGCCGGGGTGCTGACGGCGGCGGGTGCCGCCGCGCTCGGAATGTGGCTGCGCTTCGCCAGCCGGAAAGGGAGCGAACGGCGTTGAGGAGCCGGGCGGCCCTGCTCGCGGGGTTCCTGCTGCTGCTTGCGGCGCGCGGGGCGGTGGCGGACTATCCGGAAATGCGTCGGCTCGCCCCAAGCGACCCCCTGTTCCGCCAGCTGCAGGCGGACCTGCAGCGCTATTTTCAGGCTGTCAGCCGGCCCCGCGATCCCGAGGCCCTGCCGTCTCCGCTCCCGGCGCTCAAGATCCTGGCGGTGCGGGTGCCCGAAGGGATGGACCTGTTCGCCCTCGCGGCGCGCCTGAACCTGCCCTACGACACCCTGGCCTCCCTAAACGGCCTGGCCAACCCCGGGGCGCTGGAACCGGGCGCGCTCGTGCTGGTGCCTACCCTTCCGGGGCTGTACGTCCCCGTCGAACCCGCGACGACCTTCGAGGAGATCCTGGCCTCAGTGAGCGCCACCCGCCGGGCCGGGGGAGAGGAAATTCGCGTCGCGGTGGGAGGAAGGAACCGCGGGTTTCGGTTCTTCGTCGGGGAGAGCTTTACCGCGGTGGAACGGGCCTACTTCCTCAACATACTCTTTCGCTTTCCCCTTCCGGATGGGATCCTCTCGTCCGGGTACGGGCTGCGGCGCAACCCTTTCGACGGGCACGCGGAGTTCCACAGGGGTGTGGACTTTGCCGCCCCCCAGGGCACCGAAGTCTTTGCGGCGCGGGACGGGGTCGTAATCGAAGTGGGGTTCGATCCCATACTGGGCAAAATGATCGTGCTGGCCCACGACGCAGGCTACCAGACGATATACGGACACCTCGCGAGAATCGATGTCATCTTGAAACAGGAAATCCGTTCCGGTATGATCATCGGGACGGTCGGCAGCACGGGCTATTCCACCGGTCCGCACCTGCATTTCGAGGTCCGGCGGGGGGGCTCGAGCCGGGACCCGGGACCACTTCTTCCCGCCGTTAGGGAAAGGGCGCCATGACGTGCCGCGACGGTAGAGCTCAACGACCCCCGAGAGAAGCGCTGGGAATCGCAGCGGCGCTGGTGCTCTTGCTGGGCGGATTCGGGCCTGCCTTCGCCGACCAGATCCGGGGGATCATCGTATCAGAGCTCACCATCCCCAGCGACGCGGCCTACGAAAACACCGTGGCGCTCACCATCGAGGAGATGGCGGTCGTCGAGCTGGCCGGCGAAACCCCGTTCCTCACGGACATCCGCGTCGAGCTACACCTTTCCAACGCCCTCAAGAAGCAGTTCGACACCTTTGCGCTGGCGGTGTACAAGAATGTCACTCCGGCGCCGCGGCGCGACCGCCGTTTCTTCGAAGGGCAGCGGGCATTTCTCCAGTACCTTCCCTATTTGAACAGGATCTACGTGTTGATGCCTCTGGAAGGCTCGGAGCCGCCGCAGGAGCCACTGCCGGTGGGTACCTACCGTTTCGACGAGCCCGTTCTGGCCAGTGAGTTCCCGTTGATCGTAACCCTCGTGCCGCTCGGAAAGGGCGTCCCTGCGTCGATCGCGGAGGAGAAGTACTACCTGACCTTCAGACCCGTCCTCCAGAAGAAGGGCTACGCGGAGATCGACGTGCGTTTCCCTGCGGGGCAGGAGAACCAGGGGATCCGCCTCCTGGTGGACGAACGGGACGTCCCCTACCCTACCCCTCCCCTCGAGCTGCCCGCCGGCATCCACCAGCTCCGCGTCCTGTCCGAGAGGTTCAAGGAGGTCAGCACGAGCTTCGCCGTGGAGAGCGGGAAGACCGCCAGGCTGGAGGTAACCCTGGAGGAGCTCTTGAGCACCCTGCGGGTGGATGCTCCCCAGGGCGCAGACGTCTTCCTGGACGGGGAGCGCATGGCCGACGCAGGGGAACATCCCGTGGAGCCGGGCCCGCATATGGTGCGGATCCGGATCGGCGACTACAGCCACAGCAAGAAATTCACGATAGAGCCAGGAAGACACTACCATCTTGCGGTAATTTTTGATATAATAGTGAATGTGGAGTAATCTTTTGGGGGGTACTGTCGATAATAAGAGTGTCGGTACCTAATATAGTTCCCCTCCCAGTTTACTATATTACGCCGACACCTTAAACAAAGGCCGGCTCCTGACGGAGTCGGCCTTCTTTTTTCTATAACTAAGTGAGCGGGCGAATGGGCCGACTCCGTCCGGAGTACGGCCTTCTTTTTTCTATAACTAAGTGA
>JAFGFV010000243.1 GCA_016930895.1 Spirochaetales bacterium
ACCTGCTGGTGCAAGGAGTGCTTCGCCCAGCAGACCGACCTCAAGTGGATCGGCGTGGGCACGGAACCGTCGGACACCATGTTCTTCCAGATCATCCGGATCTTCCACCAGGCGGGCCGCTGCGTCGAGTGTGACGCCTGCTACCGAGCCTGCCCCATGGGCATCGACCTGCGCCTGTACACCAAGAAGATCGTCAAGGACGTGGAGGAGACCTTCGGTTACCTGCCGGGCTTCGACCCGGACGACCCGCCGCCGCTGACGACCTTCAGCGAGAAGGACAGCGACAGCTTCATCACCGACCCGGAAAAGCCGGCGGCCGTCGGAGCCGGCGGCGTAGACACGCAGGCGGAGGGACACTGAGGCATGGACAGGGCAACGATCCGCAAGAACGACATCCTCCGGCTCAAGGGCCAAGGCCGCTTCCTGGCCCCCGGACGCAATCCCGCCGACCCGACCGGCTACGTCGAACTGATCGAGGATCCGGCGGAGATCCTCTACGACTACGGCAATGTGCGCCTGCCCTTGAAGCAGGTGTTTCTTCCCCAGACCGAGCTCATGTGCGAGTTCGACTTCGACGAGATCACCGAGGTCCCCCTCCCGGAGGAACGCATCGTGGTGTTTGGCTGCCGCCCGTGCGACGCCCGGGCCCTGGCCCAGCTGGACCTCGTGTTCGGTCCCGGCTATAAGGGCCATTCGGACCCCTACTACTTGAAGCGCCGGGAGAACTCGGTGGTGATCTCCCTGGCCTGCACCGAGCCCTCGGCGGGCTGCTTCTGCACGGCCACCGGCGGCGGACCGGCGGACACCCGGGGGGCGGACATCCTGGCCCACGACCTCGGGACCGACGACATGCTTCTGTTCCAAGCGCTCACCGACCGGGGAAGGGCCCTGATGGAGGCGCACCAGGAGCTGTTCGCGGAGCCGCAGCCCGCTCAGGTGGAGGCCGCCCGCGAGCGGGCAGCCGCTGCGGAAGCCAAAGTCAAGGAGGCGAACGATCTGGGGGTCGACCTCGGGGCGGACGTGGCGGCGCTCAAGCGGAACATGGACCCCCTCTTCGACGACCCGCGCTGGGTAGCCCTGACCGACAGCTGCATCGGCTGCGGAGCCTGCACCTACCTGTGCCCCACCTGCTACTGCTTCGACATCGCCGACGAGAGCCGTCTGTACAAGGGCAGGCGCATCCGCACGTGGGACTCCTGCCAGTTCGCCCAGTTCACCAAGCATGCCTCGGGGCACAACCCCCGGACCAACAAGAAAGAGCGCCTGCGGCAGCGCTTCATGCACAAGTTCTCCTACGCGGTGGAAAACAACGAGGACGTGCTGTGCGTGGGCTGCGGCCGCTGCATCACCGCCTGCCCGGTCAACCTGGACATCCGGGATGTGATCCGGGCCTTCGCGAAAGGAATCGAGCGTGAACACGTCAGTTAGTGAGCGCACCGCCCCAGCCGGGCGCGCCGGCAACCCCTACATCCCCTACCCCGTCACCATCGCCGATGTCACGGTGGAGAACGAGGCCCGGGACCTGAAAACCTTCAAGCTGGTCTTCGAAAACGAGGAGGACCGCGCCGCTTTCTCCTACCTTCCGGGACAGTTCGCCGAGGTCTCGGTCCTAGGCACCGGCGAGTCGCCCTTCGGCATCGCCTCTTCCCCGACCGAGGCGGACTACCTGCTGTTCACGGTCAAGCTGACCGGGACCGTGACCGCCGAGCTCCACGCCTCGGAGGTAGGCCGCCGGATCGGGGTGCGCGGTCCCCTGGGCAACAGCTTCCCGTGGCAGCGCCTGGAGGGCAAGGACATCGTGATCGTCTCAGGAGGCTTCGCTTTCACCACCCTGAGGTCTGCGATCACCTACATGCTCACCCCCGAGAACCGCAAGAGGTTCGGCAACATCTTCGCCCTGTACGGCGCCCGCAGCCCGGGGGAGCTCATGTACAAGGAACAGCTCGGCGCCTGGGGGGAGTCCAAGGACATCGATCTCAACCTGGCCGTGGATCGCGAGCCCGGGGAGCCCTGGGACGGCAAGGTGGGGCTGGTCCCCAACGTGCTGCGGGAGCTCGCCCCTAAGGCCGCGAACGCCATCGCCCTGGTCTGCGGGCCCCCGATCATGATCCGCTTCACCATTCCGGTGCTCCAGGAGCTGGGGTTCGCCAAGGAAGACATCATCCTGTCCCTGGAAAACCGCATGAAGTGCGGCATCGGCAAGTGCGGCCGGTGCAACGTCGGCGCCAAGTACGTGTGCGTGGACGGCCCGGTGTTCAGCTTCGCGGAGCTGGAGAAGCTGCCGCCGGAGTACTAGGAGGTAACCATGAGCATTCTGTTGTCCGGTGAAGAGGTTTTCAGCCTCGCAAAGGAGATCGAAAAGAGCGGCGAGGCCTACTACAAGACAATCGCCGCCTCGACGGACTCCAAGGACCTGAAGGAGCTCTTCGAGCACCTGGCCGAGCAGGAGGTTCGCCACTTCCACTACTTCGACCGCCTGAGCCGGGAATACCCGGAGTTCACGATCGACGCCGAGGAATGGGAGCAGACCAGCGCCTACATCAAGGCCACCACGGACTCGCGCTTCTTCGTGGGCGAGGACAAGGCCATCAGCCTGGCGCGCAAGACCACCGATCCCCTGGAGGCCATCGACATCGCCATCGGCTTTGAGAAGGATACCCTGTTGTTCTTCTACGAGCTGCTCAACGTGACCCCGGCCAGCTCGAAACAGGCGGCCCGGGACATCGTGGAAGAGGAGAAGCGGCACGTCCAGCTGCTCTCCGAGCGCAAGCAGCGCCTGATCGCGGCAGCGACCGGATAGAGATAGACCCCGGGCGATCTCCGCCGGCCGCGCCGGGGCTCCCAGGGCTCAGGGCGACTGGCACCAGCAAGCGGCGGCGGACGTTTCCGCGGAGACGTCCTGGCCATCCGGGGCCGACAGGGCCCGGCCGGCCACCCGCCGCGCCCTGATGCTGCGCGACTCGGCCGAGGAAAAGGAGCTGCACCCGGGCCCCGAAGCGCTGCCTGATGGATGCTTGACGTTGACGATCATAGCAGCGGGAGCTGCCGGTTTTCGACCCCCTCGGGGAGTGTCCTCGGGTAGAATCGTGCCAAGGCTCGCGAGGGCCCGCGATCAGTCCTCTCCGCGCGCAGCCCCCTGCAGGTACAGCCGGAAGGCCACGCTGAGCAGCACCCCCAGGATCACGTAGTACCAGACCCACAGGGG
>JAFGFV010000244.1 GCA_016930895.1 Spirochaetales bacterium
CAAGGAGCTGGTCAAGATGGGGGTGGACATCCTGTGGTGGGGGGACGACGTGGGCGTGGAGAGCGGGCCCATGATGCAGCCGGAGCTTTTCCGCAAGCTGCTGGTGCCGCGATACGGCTATGCGTTCGAGGAGCTGCGCAAGCTGAACAAGAACGTCAAGATCGCCTTCCACACTGACGGCAAGGTCGAGTGGGCCCTGGACGACTTCGTTGGGATCGGGGTGGACATCCTGAACCCGCTCCAGCCAGACGCGAACGACGTGGCCGCGGTCAAGCGCCGCTACGGCAAGAAGCTCACGATTTGGGGCAACGTGGATACCCGGCAGGTCATGTCCAAAGGCACGGCCGAAGAGGTGGTGGAGGAGGTCAAGCGGGTCATTGGCCTGCTGTCCCCCGGGGGCGGGCACCTGCTGTGCTCCAACCACACGATCCAGGCCACCCCGAGGGCGGTGGAGAACACCATTGCCTTCTACTGGGCAGCGCACGCCTTCCGCAGCTACCCGATCCGCATCAGCAAGGTGGCGAAGGAGGTTCACACCACCCGGGTAGTGTAGGGACACCGGGCGGGCAGCGATCCCGTGTTCAACGGCTCTCGGCGGAGTCCCTTTCCCGTAGCAGCCGCTCCAGAACGTCGGAAACGTTCAGCTCGCCGGCCCACCGCCGCAGGTAGCGTAGGTCCAGGTCCCGCCGCTGGATTACCGCGATCCCGAGCGCGTCCAGGAACTGGCGTTCCGACCCGCCTTCCCGGGCCCATTCGAGCTTGCTAAGAATCGCGTCTTCCGGGCTTACGACGTAGGCACGAACTCCCGAGATCGTCGTCGGCCGCCTCCGGGCGAACTCCTCCACGCTATACGGTCTTTCTTTCCGGAGGATCAGGTCGAGCTTGTATCCCGAGTCGGTGTCGATGAGGTTGAACATCGATCGACGCTCCAAGGCTTCGCGGGCGTCCTGGTCGTCGATGTAGTAGGCTCTCGCGGTCGCAGACCGCACGAATCGAGTCAGGCTCTGCGCGTTCGGATCGACCACCAGATCCACGTCCTGCGTGGCGCGGGGGCGGCCATAGAAGGTACTGGCGATCGAGCCGGTGAGCATGTAGGGGATCCCGGCCTCCTCGAGCAGGCCAGTCAACTCCCCAAGGAAGTCGTGAAGGCTTTTCATCCTTGTATTGGTCTTCTGCGGTGCGGAGGCAGCTTCCAGCCCAGGACATCTTCCACGTACAAACGCATCAGATTCGCATGCGGCAACGTGGGATACCTGTCCCGGAGCCCCGCCAGTGCCACATCGCGCAGATCGTCGCTCATGCCGACGCCAATGGCGTATCGCTCCTCCGGCGACATGTTCCTGTAGATTTCGGTTTGGATTCGTTCCACCCGGGCGGAGGTATCTCGGGAAAACACTCCCATGGGTACCGAGTTTACCACAGAGCAGTGTGCCTCGCCATGTCGGCCGATCGCAGACCTGCCGGGGGCACAGCCGCCCGCGGACGCGCGGCGGCCGGCGAGGAATCAGAGCGAGCCGGCGGTGTCCGAAATCCTGCTCAGGGCTTCCGCGATCCCGGCCCGATCCACCTGCTTCGAGGTAACGAACCGCAGGAGATCGCGGCGCGATGAGGTGACCAGCACCCCCGCGTTCCGCAGCGCCGCCGCCAGGGTCGGAGCGTCGAAGCGCTCGGTGGTCAGCCGGGCCAGGACGTAGTTGGTGTGGGTGCGGTCGAGGTCGACTGCGAAGGCGGGGCCCCCTGAGGCCGTGACGGTCCCGGCCAGCCCTTCGGCGAGCAGCCGAGCGTTCCCGTGATCCTCGGCCAGCCGGGCGATGTTCTCCGGAGACAGGGCGACCAGCCCGCAGGTGCACAGCCACCCGGTCTGGCGCATGCCGCCGCCGAGCATCTTGCGGGCCCGGGCGGCCCGGGCGATGAAGGCTGCCGAGCCGCAGAGCAGCGAGCCGACCGGTGCCCCCAGGCCTTTGGACAGAGAGATCATGACCGAGTCGGCGTATCCGGCGATCTCTCGCGCCTCGACCCCGAGGTACAGCGCTGCATTGAACAGCCGGGCCCCATCCAGGTGCACGGGCAGGCCGTGGCGATCGGCGATCTCCCGGATGCGGGCGAACTTCTCAACGGGCGGGACGATGCCGCCGTAGCGATAGTGAGTAGACTCCAGGCAGATCAAACCGGTCCGGGGGTAGTGAATGTCGTCGGGGCGGATGGCCGCTTCCACCGCCTCCGGGTCGGGGGCGCCGTCGGGCTCTTCGCGGTCGCGGCCGACGGCCCTGCCGGTGCCCGCGGCGCTGCCGGTGCCCGCCACGGTCCGTATCATCAGTCCCGCCACGGCTGCGGCCCCACCGCTTTCGGAGGTGCGGATGTGGGCGTTTTCCTCCAGGATGATTTCGTCCCCCCGGCGCGTGTGGGCCAGCAGGGCTGCGAGGTTGCCCATGGTGCCGCTGGGAAGGAACAGGGCCCGCTCTTTCCCCAGCAGCCGGGCCGCGTAATCCTCGAGCTCCTCCTGCTTGGGATCCTCCCCGTACACGGAGTCCCCCAGGGGGGCGGCAAAGGCCGCCTCCCGCATGGCCTGGTCCGGGAGGGTGATGGTGTCCCGGCGCAGGTCGATCACCTTCATGGGCTTCATCCAGGCACTCCTTTCTCGATGGCTCGGCCGCCGGTCAGCCCGGATCGAGCGACCGCTCCTTCGGCAGACTCGAGCCTATTGTAGAACGCATTCACGGTGCCCGGAAGCACCCGAGCCGTGCTTCTTCGGCCTTGAGTGAATCCCGCCTTTGCTCTCGATCGCGAAACGTCGTACCATGCAGCATCGGAAGCTACCCCGGGGTCACAGCCCCGCAGGCGGAGCGGGCGGCGTCGACCCGGGGATGGGAGGGAGAGCCAGGGCATGAAGAAGGACTACAGAAGCGACCCGGTGAGACGAATGGTGGTGATGGGGGAGAGCAACGCCTTCGGGATGTGCGCGACCGACCCCAGGAACGAGTGGGTGCAGACCGTGGGCAACCTGATCCGGGACTTCCAGGATGAGCCGCTCGTTCTCTGCAACAACTCGATACCGGCGAACGTGATCAGCCCGCGTAGCCCTGGCTACGCCAGCTTGCCGGAGGTGGGCAGGCCCAGTGCCCTGGAACGCTACCAGGACGACCTGGTCGCGCCGCAGCCGGACCTGGCCATCCTCGCCTACGGGCTCAACGATTCCCGCTGCGGAAACCCGGTGAGCCCGTTCATCGAGGATTTGGAAGCCATCGTCCGAGAGACGGCCGAAGAGACCAAGGCCCTGATCGTGCTCGCCGGGCCGTACTGGAACACCCAGTACAACCGAGAGATGTGGGAGGCCCTGGATCCCAAGCCGTGGTGGGCCACCGGAGAGTACGAAGTCTTTGCCGAGACCGGCCGCGAGCTGGTCTGGTCGTACGTCGTCGAGATGCGGCGCCTGGCCGAGCGCTATGGGTGCCTGTTCGTCGACTTGTTCTCTCCCACGGAGGACAGCGTCTGGCTCCTGCACGAGGACCACTGCCACTACAACGATGTGGGTCAGCGGGTGTTGGGAAACTCAGTCTTCGGCGCCATCGCGGCCAACTGCTCCTTCGTGGCCGCAAAGAGCCGCAGGCTCGCTGCGGAGGGCTCCTTCGACACCACCAATACCGGCGGCACTCAGGCGCAGAGCCGGATGATCCAGGGATGGCTCGGGAGGTAGGCGGAGCGCCCGCGTGCGGGCCGCTCAGTACTCCGCTACCAGCCTCCGGATGGTGTCGGCGATCCGCTCCGGCTGGGGCACATAGGCCTTCTCCATGACCGGGCTGAAGGGCGCCGGGGTGTTGGGCGCCGCGATCCGGGTGATCGGGGCCAGCAGGCAGTCGGGAATGGTCTCCGCCACCTGCATGCCGATCTCCGCCCCCAGGCCTCCCTGCTTAGGGCTTTCCTCGACGACCACCAGGCGCCCGGTCTTGCGCACTGAGCCCTGGATCAGCTCCAGGTCCAGGGGCCAGAGGGTGCGGGGGTCGATGACTTCGCAGGAGATGCCTTCTTCGGACAGGATTTCCGCGGCCCGAAGGCCGAAGTGCATCATCAGCAGGCTTCCCACCAGGGTCACGTCCGAGCCTTCCCGGCGCACGACCCCCTTGCCGATGGGGACCACGTAGTCCTCCTCCGGGATTTCGGAGGAGGCGTCCATGCCGCCGCTCTCCGCCCGCATGCCCTTGGAGCCGTACAGGAGCTTGTGCTCGAACATCAGCACCGGGTCGTCGTCCCGCACCGCCGCCCGCAGCAGTCCCATGGCGTCATAGGCCGTGGAGGGGGCCACGATCTTGATCCCCGGGATACTCAGGAAGATCGGTTCGAGGTTCTGGGCATGCTGGGCACCCCGGCCGGTCACTCCCACGGGAGCCCGCATGACCAGGGGCAGGGTCACCTTGCCCCCGGACATGTAGCGTAGCTTGGCGATCTGGTCGGCCACCTGGTCCATGGCGCAGAACAGGAAGTCCCCGTACTGCACGTCCGCGATCGGGCGCATCCCCATG
>JAFGFV010000245.1 GCA_016930895.1 Spirochaetales bacterium
AGCTTGATGCGCTTCTGCTGGTAGGCCTGCAGGCCGCTCAGCTCCTTGCGGGTCATGGCCCGCAGGGTCTCGGTGTCCATCTCGTACTGGATGTCCGGCTTCTCCAGGGGCCCTTCCAGCCGCTCCACGGGCCGTGGCTCTCCGTTGGCCATGCGCAGCACGTAGTAGTCACCGGTGTCGGTGAAGTGGTACTGCATGGCCTTGTTCCATCCCTTGAAGTTCTTGGCCACTCTCTCGTCGCTGTACTTGAGGCGCTGCTCCTCCAGCAGCCCTTCCAGCTCCTGTCGTTCCATACTCGCTGCTCCTTCTCGGTTGTCTGGTCGATACCCTCGCCCCGCCGGACGCCTCAGCGCACCAGGAGCCCGAGCTCCCGGGACACGCAATACACCCCGCCGCCCTCGATGGCCGCGATGCAGCGGTTGCACTGGTCGCAGTCGGATTTCTCGAGCTCCCCGGCGGCCAGCCGGTTGACGAACTCCGGGTCCCGGATGGTGGCCCGCCCCACCTGGGCGAACGGGAATCCCTCCCGCAGCAGGGATTCGGCCTGGTCCAGCGCCAGCACCCCGCCCACGTAGATCACCGGGATCTTGAGCGCCTCCCGGAAGCGCCGCGCCCCCTCCAACAGGAACAGGGGCTCGAAGGGATAGCGCTGCACGAAGATCCCCCCGAACAGGTGCAGGCCCAGGCGCATCAGGAGGTTGCGGTAGTTGGCGGCCATCTCCCGGGTGGGCACGCGCCCCCGGAGCATGTACAGCGGGGTGCGCGCGGTGAACCCGCAGCTGGGGATCACGGCGCTGGCCCCCGCGGCCTCCATGCCCTTGGCCGCTGCCAGGGCCTCCTCGATCTCCAGGCCCCCCCGGAAGCCGTCGCGCTGGTTGAGCTTGACCAGGACCGGAAACTCCGGCCCCAGCACCTCTCGCACGGAGCGCACCACCTCCACGGGGAAACGCAGGCGTTTCTCCGGGCTCCCGCCGTACTCGTCCCGGCGCCGGTTGGTCCAGGGGGAGAGGAACTGGCTGAGCAGGTAGCCGTGGCCGGCGTGCACCTCCACCGCGTCGAAACCGCCCTCCCGGGCCAGGCGGGCCGTCCGGGCATAGGCCGCGGTCTTGGCCTCGATGTCCTCCCGGCTCATGCTGTCGCAGATCGCCATCCGATACAGGCACAGCTTCCGCGAGGCCCCCAGGGGCTTCCGGCCGATGACCGCAGGGCTGGCGAAGAACCCGCAGTGCACCAGCTGGATCGAGGCCGCCGCCCCCTCCCGGTGCACGGCGTCGGTGAGCCGGCGCAGCCCCGGCAGCAGCTCTTCCCGCAGCCACAGCTCCTGCCCGAAGCTGCGGCCGTCGGGGTCCACGGCGGCGTAGGCCACGGTGGTCATGGCGATCCCGCCAGCCGCGACCCGCCGGTGGTGCTCGATGAGCTCCTCCGTGACCTGACCGTCCCGGGTCATGCCTTCGAAGCAGCTGGAGCGGATCAGCCGGTTGCGCAGGCGCAAGCTGCCTATACTCCCGGCCTGGAATACGGGGCTTTGTCGCTGTTCCTGCTGTGCCTTCATCGCTCCTGGTACATCCTCGCCGTGTTGCTCCCCATCATGGCCACGGCGGCCTGCCGGGGCAGCAGCCGCGTGAGCAGCCGCACGGCCCGGGGCAGCCCCCCGGGCACCACCAGGCGCCTCCTGCCCAGGGCAGCGAGGGCCGCCAGCGCGACCACCCCCGGAGCCATCTCCAGCATCGAGGTCCGGGAAGGTTTCGGCTTGGTGGCCAGGTAGTTCGCCGTCAGGACCGGGCCGGGGCAGGCCACGGTGACGTCCACCCCCCGGGGCCGCAGCTCCTGGCCCAACCCCTCGGCCAGGCTGACCAGAAAGGCCTTGCTGGCCCCGTACACGGTGACCCACGGGGCCCCCTGGAGCCCTGCCAGGCTCGACATGAGGAGGATGCCGCCCCGTCTCTGGATGGCCCCACGACGCTCCGCCCGTCCCCGGGAGCCAGCCGCGCCGGAGGCCCGCGCCCGAGCAGCCAACCGTTCGCCCAGAATATAGCATAGTTCCAGCGCCCCGCGACAGTTCACGTCCAGGAGGTGGCGGTACTCCTCCAGCCCGGCAGTAAAGAACCCCCCGGTATGGCTGGCCGCGGCGTTGTAGACCAGGAGTCCGAGGTCCAGCTCCCGGGTCTCCCGCTCCAGGCGGCGCGCCGCGCCGCGGGCCGCCAGGTCCACCGCCACTTCCCGAACCTCCACCCCGAACCCCTGCCGGAGGCGCTCGGCGGTGCGCGCCAGTCCGGCGGCGCCGCGGGCCGCGAGGACCAACCCGAACCCTTCCCGGGCCAGCGCCTCCGCGAAGGCGGCCCCGAGGCCCTCGGACCCGCCGGCCACCAGAGCCCAGGGACCGTAGCGCTGGTACAGCGCCGGCAAGCGCCGGGTCGGCACCTGCGTCTGCCTACGAGACAAGCCGCGCCTCACCACCCGGCTGCTCCTGCCCCTGAAGCCAGGCCAGAGTGCGCCGGAAGGCTTCCTCCCGGGACACGATCGGACGGTAGCCGAGCTCCCGCTCGGCCCGATCGTGGCGGTAGGTGTGGTCGACACAGGTCTGGATCACCGCGAAGCGGTTGAAGTTGGAGTGCGGCGCCACCAGCTCCACGATCGAGGCAAGGACATACGCCAAGGCGTACGGGATGCGCCGCCGAGGCACCGGCAGTCCCAGGGCCTCCAGGTACGGCTCCATGAAGTCGAAGAGGTTCCCCGCCGGGTAGTGGTCCCCGACAAAGTACGGCTGCCCCGCCGCAGCCGAACCGGGGTACAGGTGCTCGGCCGCCAGCACGTGGGCGTGGGCGGCGTTCTCGGAGTACACGTGGCTGAAACGGGCCCTGCCGCTGCCCAGGCGCACGTATCTTCCCCGCCGGGCCATGGCCAGGACATTGCCCAGGTGGTAGCGGTCCCGGGGCCCGTACATCCCCACCGGACGCAGCGCGCAGGTGGCCAGCTGCGGCCCGTTGGCTGCCAGCACCATCTGCTCGGCCAGGATCTTGGTGCGGCAGTAGGGGTCCCGGGGCAGCCGCCGGGGATAGGGCAGCGACTCCTCGCCGTCCACGATCGGCCTGCGCCCGTCCACCACCACGTCGATGGTGCTGGTATACACCAGGCGTGGTATGCCCAGCTGCCGGCAGGCCTCGATCACGATCCGGTTGCCCCCTACGTTGATTTCCTCGTAGAGGCGCGCGGGAGTCCGCACGTCCCACACCGCCGCGGCGGTCTGGAACACGACCTCCACCCCGTCGCAGGCCGCCAGGACGGCCTCCCGGTCTCGAATGTCGCCTACCCGGGCCTCGCAGACCGGGTCGCTCACGGCCTGGAGATCCAGGACCCTCACCTGCCGCCCCGAGGCGGCCAGCTGACGGACGATCTCATAGCCGAGCATTCCCGCCCCCCCGATTACCAGGCAGCGCCGGAAATCCCGGGCGGAGCCGCCTTCTGCGCTTCGCATCGGATGCCTCCTACGGCCTGACCGTGATCGCGCCCTGGGGACAGGCCGCCACGCACTTGCCGCAGCGCGTGCACAGCGAGGGCCAGAGCGCAGTCACGCGCCAGCATTGCGGATCGAGGGGGTTGGCCTCTCGGGCCCCCAAGGTCTCGTGGAGCAGAAACACCGCCGGGTCGCAGACCCTCAGGCACAGGCCGCATTCCCGCGGGTCGACCCCGATGCCATCGCCGCAGCGCTGGTAATCGATCTCGATGCGCGTGCGCCGGCGGAGCCGAGCGCCGGGCCGGGTGCCGGGCCGTCCCATGAGCAGCGCCCGCCCTTCAGTACCTGCCCGCCAGGGCCGGGTACCGGTCCCTGGGCACCAGGAACAGGGCCCCGGTGGGGCACACGTGGCGACATACCCCGCAACCGTAGCAGCGGTTCAGGTCCACCACCGGCCGCCCGAGGGTCCGGTCCATGCGCAGCGCCCCGAACGGGCACCTGGCCACGCACAGCCCGCATCCCCGGCAGGCCTCCGCGTTCAGCTCGATCAGGTACTCCGCTTTGTAGATGGACATGATCCCGAAGTCGACGCGGGGCCGCAGCCCGGCGCACTCCGGGGATTCGCACGAGCAGAGGTTGTTGATGTACGGAAAAGGGCCGAACCAGATGGTGCCGATGTACCCCTTTTGGTTGTGCTCGCGAAAACGGGCAAGGGCCTCCTCCCGACTCAGGTGGTACTTGTCCTTCTCCGGGATGAAACGGGGAAGCTTGTCGATGATCTCGGACATGACCCCAAAATTGATGCAGCAGGATTCCTTGATTCCCCGGCTCATGTAGCGGCACATGCAGTTCTTCTCGATGATCGGCTCCGCGGCGCAGGTCCGCAGGATCTCCTCCGCGTCCTCCAGGGGCACGACCTGCCCGATGTGGCCTTCGGCCCGGAAGGGGTTGCTCGGAGGCCGCCGGCTGTGCAGCATGCGCTCGGCGATCCGCTTGACGATGCGCCCGATGATGGGAATGCGAAGGGTGTACCCGAGACCGACGCCGCTGAAGCCCCCCACCTTGCGCACCGAGATCTGCTCGAAGTTCTTGTACTGCTCCAGCAGGAACTCCCGCAGGTTGTACTTCTCCGCGACCTCGTCGGTGTAGTGGCTGGCGTTCAGGTACCACTTGCCCCCGGCTCCGTGCTTCATGCAGTAGTCACACACCCCTGGCCTCCGCGCGGGCATGTCGGGCCGCCGCAGGGCCGCCCGCAGTTTCCTGCATGATGCCGCATAATACATCGACTGGCAAGGGTATCGACGGTCTATGTACAGGAGGCCCGGGCGCTTCCAGCGCGGCCTGTCAGGTGCCGGCCCGCTCCTGGATGCGGGAGCTCAGGTAGTTCACCACCATGACCAGGATGATGATCAGTCCCCAGATGGCGATGGTCAGGAACGCGCTGACCCTCAGGAGGTTGAGGCCGCTGGAAACGATCTGGAGGATGATCAGGGCCATGATCAGGCCGGAAACCCTGCCAAAGCCCCCGGAGGCGCTGGTGCCACCGAGCACCGAGGCCAGGACCGTGACCAGGAGGTAGGACTCACCGTAGCCCGCCTTGGCGGAGTTGAAGCGCGAGATCATGATCATGGCCGCAATGCCGGCGTAGAGGCTCGAGATCAGGTAGGTCCGGACCAGGACCGAACGGTTGTCGACCCCGGAGAAGCGGGTGGCCACCGGGTTGGAGCCGAGCATGTAGATGTTGAAGCCCAGGGGGGTGCGTTTGAGCACCATTCCCAGGGCGCCGGCGCAGAGGGCGAACAGGATCGTGGCGAACGGGATCCCCGCCACGGTCCCGTTTCCGATAAAGCGGACCGCGTTCGGCAGCCCCGAGATCACGTAGCCCCGGGTGATCACGATGGTGAGACCGTCCACCAGGGTCATCATCCCCAGGGTGGCCAGGATGGGCGAGACGTTCAGGCCCGCGATCAGCAGGCCGTTCACCAGGCCGATGATCAGCGCCGTGGCCAGCCCGGCGGCCAGGGCCGCGAGGATGATCCAGCCCGCGCCCGCGGGCGGAGCCGCCGGGTCGATGAGGCTGGTCAGGATCAGGGCCGTCACGATCCCGGACATGTTGGCCGTGGCGATGATCGAGAGATTGATCCCGCCGGTTAGCATGGTGATCATCATCGCCATGCTCAGCAGGCCGAGCTCGGGGAGCTGGAAGGCCATGGACTGCAGGTTGGTCCCGGTCATGAACTGCCGCGGACTGGCCAGCCACATGAGGAGGAACACCGCCACCATGATGATGCCGAGAGTGTGCAGTTGGGACAGCTTGCGGAAATGCGGGAGCGTCAGCTTCATCTACCCCGCCCTTTCCGGCGAGTCTTCCTCGAGCACCACGGACCGCCGGGTCCGTGACCTGCGCTGATAGGCGCTCAACGACACGCTCAGGATGATGACCAGGCCGATGAACACGTTGTACCAGAAGGAGGAGACCCGCATCAGAGTCAGGCCGTTGCTCATGATGGCGATCAGGGCGACCCCCAGGAAGGTCCCGAACAGGGTGCCGGCCCCGCCGGCGAGACTGGCGCCCCCCAGCACCACGGCGGCCAGCACGTCCAGCTCCTTGCCCACGATCGAGTTGGGCGCTACGGTCTGCACCAGGAGCGCCTGGACGATCCCGGCCAATCCGGCGGTCAGTCCCATGAATCCGTACACGAACATCTGCAGCCGGAGGATATTGAACCCCACCCGCCGGGCGGCCACCGGGCTCCCGCCCATAGCGTAGATTCCCCGCCCCAGCTTGGTGTAGCGCAGGATGACCACGGCCGCGGCCATGACCAGGATCCAGATCACGGTGATGATCGACAGGCCGTACCCGATGCCGCCGGGGTTGCGCAGGGTGAACAGGCGGATGTCCGCAAACGAGCGGAACCAGGGAGGCAAGGCGTAGATCCACTTGCCGCCGGAGAGCACGGTCAGGATCCCGTAGTAGATGTTCAGGGTGGCGATGCTGGTGATGATCGCCGGGATGTTGAAGAAGTAGATCAGCGTCCCGTTGATGAGCCCGAGGGCCACCCCGACGACCGCCACGATCAGCAGCGCGGTGAACATGTTGCCGCCGTAGCGGATGATCACGACGGCCATCACGTACTCCGCCACGGTCGCCACGGCGGTGAAGGAGATGTCGATCCCGCCGGAGATCAGGACAAAGGTCACGCCCACCCCGAAGATCCCGATGAAGGAGTAGCTCTTCAGCAGATCGAACATGTTCTCCAGGGTCAGGAACGCGGGGTTCACGGCGGTGATTACGGCGGCGAAGGCGATGATCACCAGCAGCACGTAGGTCTCGTGATGTCTGAACCACTTCTTCATCTCGGTGCGTCTCTCTAACCCGCCGCGTTGATCCGGCTTTGGATTTCTTCCTCGGTGCTGTCCTGACAGCGGTACTCGGCCAGAATCCGGCCTTTGTGCATGATCAGCACCCGGTTGCAGTTGTGATACACCTCCGAAACCTCGTCGGAGATCACGATCACCCCCATGCCTTGTTCCGCCAGCCCGCGGAGGATGTCATGCATGCTGCTCTTGGCGGCCACGTCGATGCCCACCGTGGGGCCGTCCAGGATCAGGATCTTGGGATCGGTGGCCATCCACTTGGCCAGCACGACCCGCTGCTGGTTGCCGCCGGAGAGGGTCTGGACGGGGGACTCGGGGCTGGGTACCCGGATCGAGAGCTCCCGGATCCAGCGCTCGATCGCTGTCTGCCGGCGCCTTTCGTCGATCAGGCCCACCATCCCCCGCAGTTTCTCGACGATGGTGACCACGATGTTCCTGGCCACGGACTGTTCCATGACCAGGCCCTGGACCAGGCGGTTTTCGGGCACGTAGCCGACGCCCAGCTCGATGGCCTGACGCACCGAGCGGAGGCGCACGGGGCGTCCCTCCACCAGCACCTCCCCGGATTCCGGCGGGTTCATGCCGAACAGGGCCTGAGCCAGCTCGGTGCGCCCGGAGCCCAGCAGTCCCGTGATCCCCAGGATCTCGCCGGGGTACAGGGCAAAGCTGATGTCCCGGAAGTTGCCCTCCTTGGCCAGGTTCCGGACCTCGAGAAGAGGCGGCTGCCCGCCGGGGGAGTATTCGTAGAGGCAGAACTCGACCTGCTTGCCCGTCATCAGCAGGGTGAGCTTGTCGCCGTTGAGCTCACCGCTCGGATAGGTCCCAACCTTCCGGCCGTCCCGCAGGATCGTCACACGCTCGGCGATCTGGAGCACTTCATCCAGCTTGTGGCTGATGAACAGGGTGGCGATCCCTTTGGACTGCAGGTCCCGGATCACCTTGAACAGGCCGTCCACCTCCCTACGGGTCAGGGCGGTAGTGGGCTCATCCAGGATCAGCAGCCTGACGTCGCTGGTCAGAGCCCGGCAGATGGCCACCAGCTGCTGGTCCGCCACCGAGAGGTCGTGCACCAACTCGTCGAGGGGGATACGCACACCCACCCTGTCCATGGCCGCCCTGGCGATGCGCCTGACCTCCCTCCAGCTGATCAAGTGACTGTCGGAGGCGATGGTCTGGGCCAGGGCGATGTTCTCGGCCACGGTGGTGTTCGGGAACAGGGACAGGTCCTGGTAGATCACCTCGATTCCCCTGCGGATCGAGTCGATCGAATGATAGTGGCTGTGCACCTGGCCGTCGATTTCGATCCGGGCGCCCGGGTCCGGCTGTTCGACCCCGGAGATGATCTTGATCAATGTCGACTTGCCGGAACCGTTCTCCCCCACCAGGCAGTGGATCTCCCCCCGGGCGATCTCGAGGTCGACCCTATCGAGGGCCTGGACGCCCGTGTAGCGCTTGCTCACGCCGTGCATGGACAGGAACAGATCAGACACCTGGCTCACTCCCCCGTCGCCGTCAGTATACCCCATGCGCCTGCCGGGCGCACAGAACAAGCGGAGCCTCTCGGGTGAGAGGCTCCGCTCCGTGTTTCGCGGTACCGGATCGCCTAGAAGCCGAAGCTGTCCACGTTCTCCGGAGTGATGTCCGCCATGGCGTCGACCTTGATCACGTCGCCGTCCAGTGTGATCTTGCCGACCCCGGGCACTTCCATTCCATCGGTGATGGTCCCGCCCTCGAGCAGGCGCTTGGCCACCCAGGTCTGGGAGTACCCCGCGTCCTTCGGGTCCCACAGGATGCCCCACTGCATGCACCCTTCCTTGAGGTAGGGCGCCGCGTGGCCCGGAATCACGGTTCCGACCACGGTCACTTTTCCGCAGAGGCCCTTCTCCTTGAGCGCCTGGGCGGCTCCGGGAGGTCCGAGACTGCCGAAGCCCACGATCCCCTTGAGATTGGGGTAGGCCTTGAGGAGCTCGAGGGTCTTCTGCTTGGCCAGCTCCTGGTCTTCCCCACAGGGGATGCGCTCGGTCACCAGCTCGAGCCCGGGGTACTTCTGCTCGGCCCACTTGATGCCCTCGTCGGCCCAGAGGTTGTGCAGGGGCACCGTCAGGGAGCCCACGAAGATGGCGTACTCACCGGTGTCACCCATGAACTCCACGAGCTTGTCCCAGTGATGGCGGCCGAACTCGACGTTGTCGATCAGCTCGATGTCGTAGTCCTTGCCGACCTGGTCGGGGGATTCGTGCGTCAGGATGATGATCCCCTTCTCCTTGGCCTTGGCAAAGGCCGGCTCCAGGGCCTTGGCATCGTTGGGCACCACGCAGATTGCGTCGACGCCCTTGCTGATCAGGTCCTCGACGATCTTGACCTGCTGGGCCGGGTCCGCGTCGGCAGGGCCGAGCATGTAGGCGTTGACCCCGAGCTCCTGGTCAGCCTGCTTGACCCCTTCCTCGAGGCGGTTGAACCAGGGGATTCCGACGATCTTGACCACCGTGACGATCTCGAACTCTTCGGCTTCCGCCTCTTGGCCGCCGCCGGCAAACACCGGGAGGCTCAAGAGCAGGAGCAGCGCCATCGCGATCAGGCACTTCAGACTTGCACGCATCACGTTCCTCCTTTGGGTATGAATGGATTGTATGACAACGGGCCGTCGGCCCGCTTGCGATCGGCGGGAAGCGCAACTCGCGGCTGCGCGGCTGTTTTTTTCCTGTGCATTTGCTGTGATAAAGAACACTTTGCTCTGATTATAGTGTCAATTCGAACATCGCGCAAGGGCTGTCTTCGGCGATTTCGAAGACCTGCGGCGTCGGAACGCGGGCGTCGGAACGCCGGGAACCCGGAGGGGCACCCGCCGTGAGGCTCAGTGGAAATCCCGGCTCTCCGCGTCCGCCGGGGAGCGGGACAACCGGGGCTTCCAGCAGGATTCCACGACCAGATGCACGATCCCCTCCTGGCACTGGAGGACCCCCTCGACCCCGAGAACCGAGTTGGACAGGATCACCGCCCGGTACTTCTCGAACACCCTGGCCCAGACCACGCAGTTCACGAAGCCGCTCTCGTCCTCCAGGGTCATGAACACCACCCCGCCCGCCGTGGCGGGCCGCTGCCGGCAGATCACCAGCCCGACGTAACGCAGCCGCGCGCCGTCCTTCCCGGCATTCAGGATACCCGCGTCCGGCAGGCCCTGCCGGGAAAGCTCCTCGCGAAAGGGTTCGAGGGGGTGGCCCTGCACGCTGTGACCGGTGGTCAGGTAATCCCAGCCGATGGACTCGAATGCGCTCAGGGGAGCGAACTCCGGCAGGACCTGCTCGTCGTCGACCGCCAGCTCGGGCTGAGGCGCGCAGTCCAATCCCGGCGGCGCACCGCCCGAAGGGGCCCGGCCAGGGCCGTCGCAGGCGGCGGCAGCCCGGCTGCGGATCGCGCCGCGGCCGCCTTTCCAGCGGGCCGCCCCGGAGACCCGCCACAAGGCACTCCGGCGGTCCACCTGGAAGCCCCGCAGCGCCCCCGCTTCCGCCAACGCCGCCAGAGACCCCTCGTCGATACCCGTGCGCCGGACGAACTCCTGCAGCCCGAGCGCCCCCTCCGCAGCGGCCCGTACCTTCCGGATGGCCTCCCAGTCCTTGCGCCCCAGGCCCTTGACGAAACGCAGGCCCATCCGAACGGCGAACCCCCCGACGGCGGCGCTGCCGCAGGCACCGGCGCCCGACGCTGGAGCCGGCGACCTTGCCGCCGTCGGCGACCCTGCCGCTGTCGGCGACCTTGCCGCTATCGGCGACCCTGCCGCCGGCTCCAGCGTGCATTCCCAATCGCTCCCCAGCACGTCGACCGGGCGCACCTCGGTTCCCCGCCGCCGGGCATCCTCCACGATCGTGGAAGGGGTGTAGAAACCCATGGGCCAGGCATTGAGCAGGGCGCAGGTGAACTCCGCCGGGTAGTGGCACTTGAGCCAGGCCGTCGAGTAGGCGATCAGGGCGAAGCTGGCCGCGTGGCTCTCCGGAAAACCGTACTCGCCGAATCCCAGGATCTGCTGATACACGCCTTCCGCGAAATCCGGGGCGATCCCCTTGGCGGTCATGCGGCTGATGAGCTTGTCCCGGTGGCGCTCGATGCGGCCGGAGCTGCGCCAGGCAGCCATGTCCCGGCGCAGCTGATCCGCCTCCCCGGGGGTGTAGTCCGCGGCCACCATGGCCAGGCGCATGACCTGCTCCTGGAAGATCGGGACTCCCAGGGTCTTCTCCAGCACCGGCCGGAGGGACGGGTGCGGGTACTCGACAGGCTCGGCGCCGCTGCGCCGGCGCAGGTACGGGTGCACCATGCCCCCGACGATCGGCCCCGGGCGCACGATGCTGATCTCGATGACCAGGTCGTAGAACGAGCGGGGCTTCAGGCGCGGAAGCATGGCCATCTGGGCCCGGCTCTCGATCTGGAAGACCCCGACGGTGTCGGCCCGGCTGGCCAGATCGTAGACCGCCGGGTCGTCCGGCGGCACCGAGGCCATGTCGAGATCCAGGTTCCGGTGCTTCTTGAGAAGCCGAAAGGCGTAGTCCAGGTGGGTCAAGGCCCCGAGCCCCAGCAGGTCGACCTTGAAGAGGTGCATGTCCTCCACGTCGTACTTGTCCCACTGGATGACCGTGCGGCCGGGCATGGTGGCGTTCTCCACGGGCACGAAGCGGCTCACCGGCTCGGCCCCCAGGAGGAAGCCCCCCGGGTGGATCGACAGGTGGCGGGGAAATTCCAGGATTTGCCCGCCCAGCTCCGCCAGCCGCTTGATCTGGGGGTTGTCGAGGTCCATTCCCGCCTGCCGGAGCGACTCTTCCAGGTCGCCCCCGTAGGCGGGAAGCAGCCGGGCCAGGCGGTTGAGGGTCGTCGCCGGCAGGCCGAGCACCCTGCCCACGTCCCGCACCGCCGAGCGCAGGCGGTAGCGGACCATGTTGGCCACCATGGCCGCCCGGTCGCGCCCGTAGCGCTCGTAGACGTGCTGGATTACCTCCTCACGGCGGCGGTGCTCGATGTCCAGGTCGATGTCCGGAGGCTCGTCCCGCTCCCGGGAGATGAAGCGCTCGAAGAGCAGCTGCATCCGCACCGGATCGACGGCCGTGATCTCCAGGCAGTAGCACACCACCGAGTTCGCCGCCGACCCCCGCCCCTGGCAGAGGATCCCCCGGCGCTGGCAGAACTCCACGATCTCCCGCATGGTCAGGAAGTAGCCGCAGTAGTCGAGCTCCTCGATGAGGCCCAGCTCCTTGTCGAGCTGCTGCCGGACCGCTGGCGGGATCTGCCGTCCGTAGCGGCGCTCGGCGCCCGCCAGGGTCAGGCGGCGCAGCCACTGTGCCGAGCTCAGGCCGTCGGGGAGCGCCTCGGAGGGGTAGCGGTAGCGGATCTCCTCGAGGCTGAAGGAGCAGCGCCCCGCGATCTCCAGGGTCCGCTCGATCGCCTCCGGGTCCTCCCGGTACAAGTCCAGGAACTCCTCCGGGCTCCGGAGGCCGTGCTGGTCGTTGAGGCGCAGTCGGGTCCCCGCCCGGTCGAGAGTGCAGTTGTGGCGGATGCAGGTCAGCACGTCCTGGAGCCGGCGGCGGGCCGGGTCGTGGTACAGCACCTCCGTGCCCGCCGCCACGGGGATGCCCAGGTCGGCGGCCTGGCGGCGCAGCCGAGCTTCCCGGTCCGGCTCGTCGCTCCCCCGGTGCCTTGCCACCAGGGCGTACAGGCGGTCCCCAAAAGCCTCCCGCAGCGCCGCCAGAGTGCTCCGGCCGCCGGCGGCACCGGCGCGGGCTGCGTCGGATGCGGCGAGAGGGGCAAGAGACGACTCCAGCCCCCCCAACGCAACCAGTCCGGCGGCGCGTTCCAGGACCTCCTCCAACCGTACCCGGCTGGACCCCTTGGGGCTGCGCAGGCGCCCGGCGCTGATGAGGGCGCACAGGTTCGCGTAGCCCTCCCGGTCCCGGGCCAGGAGGAGGATCCGCCCGCCGTCCTCCAGGCTGAGCTGGGCGCCGACCAGGAGTTTAACCCCCAACTTGCGGGCCTCCACGTGCGCCCGCACGATGCCGTACAGGCCGTCCCGATCGGTCAGCGCCAGAGCCGGCAGCCCCAGGGCGCTCGCCTGCCGCACCAGCTCTTCCGGATGGCTGGCCCCCTCGAGAAAGGAGTAGTTGCTCTTGCACCACAGGGGCACGTACCCCGGCGCCACGGGCATCCCCCTACTCCACCCGTCCGGCGACCCACCAGCGCCGGCTGTGCCGGTCCCGGTACAGCCAGAGGAGCGCCCCCGCGGCGTTTTCCCCATAGTAGTATTCCCGGGAGACTTCCCATTCCCACCAGTGCCCCGAGAGCAGGTAGGGCCCCCACAGGCGGCGGAACCCGAGGGCGCGAAGCTGCCCGGCTGGAGAGCCGCGCTCCGCCGCTGTGCCCCGCTCCACCGGCGGGTACGGCAGGGGTTGGGGGGAGCGAAAGATCCTCCGCACCAGGCCGGGCGCCTGCCGGCGCCGGGAGGCGGTCGCCGGCGGCAGACCCTCCAGGTTTTCCCAGCGATAGCTGCGCTCGGGGAGGTGCTCGTCCTCCAGGCAGGCCCTCTGCACGGCATCGTTGCCGAAAACCGCCCGCAGGCGGGCGAAGGCCCGGGCCGCCGCTGCGCGGCTCTGAGCGGAACGCTCCATGAACAGCTCCCGCTGGGCGACACTCTCCCGAGTATATGCGCCGGACAGGGCCACCGCCGTCACGGAGCCCGCCAGGCGGGTGGACTCGAGGCGGAGGGTAATCAGCTCGAGGAGCAGGCGGCGATCCCGGGTGGGCGCCGCGGGAGTGATCGTCTGGCTCACCGTCTGCCCCTCTTCGATCTGCAGGGCCAGGTGGAGCTTCCGGAGCATCTCCTGCCGCGCTTGCGCGCCCTCGAGCAGCGGCTCCAGGCACCGGGAGGCCGCGTGGACCAAGCGCAGGGCCTCGCTCGCGGGGACGGGAAGCCGCACCGTGAACGAAGCCTCCGCCTCCACCGGCTCGGGCTGCAAGGGCAACTCCGAGCTGCCCCCGGCCAGGATCCCGGCAGCGAAGCGGTGGAGCCGTTCCGCCTCGGAACCAAAGCGCCGGCGCACGCTGCCGCACGGGAGAGCCAGGAACTCCCCCACGCTTTGCACGCCGAGCAGCGCGAGCCGTTCCAGGACGGCCGGCTCCAATGCCAGGACACGCAGGGGGGCGCCGAGGGCTGCCTCCCGCTCCTGTTCCGGGGTGGCAAGCACATCCACGGCAGCACGCTCGGCCGCGGCAGCGCGGTCGGCCACGGCAGCGCGGTCAGCCACCGCCAGGGCCCGGGCGCGGGCTGCCGCGTAGCAGCCGAAACGGCTGAAGCCCACCACCACGACGGCATAAAGCCCCTCCCCGGCGAGCTCGGCATGAACGTGGGAGGCCCACTGCGCCAGCGAGGGGTAGAGCGGCACCAACCCCGTGGCGTCCACCCAGAACAGCCCCGGCTCGGGGCATGGCTCCACCCTGGGGCTCAGGGTCTGGAGCCTCCGCAGGACGCTCCGGGCCCCCTCCTGGATTTCCCGTGCCGGCACGGCGGCGGCTCTCAGCTCGGCGGTGAGGGAGAGCCCGGCGGCATAGCGCATGCCCGGGCGCACGCCCTGGGCCCCGGCCCTGGCGTTGACGCTCAGGATCGTCCCCGTGGGGCTGTCCTTCGCGACGACCGCCGCAGGATGGAGCTTCCACTCCGGGCGCCGGATCAAGAGGAGCTGAAGGGCGAGTTGCGGGACGTCAACGCAGGCCAGGCGGACCAACGAACACCTCCATGCACCGCCCCCCGGGGGCCCGCCGCTTGTGCTTCAGAAACGAGACGCCGCAGCGGAAATCCCCCTCCGGGTCACGGCGGCGCAGGGCCTCGGCGCGCACGGCTACCAGCGAGCTCAAGGAGGGGGCTCCCCGATTCTTCTCCGTCAGGATCAGCACCGCCGTGTTCTGGCGGCGTGCCAGCTGGGCGAGGCGTCCCTGGAGCCCCAGGCCGAGCGCCAGGTCCCGGCCCAGGTCGAGCACCACCAGGGCGAACGCGCCCGTGCGCAGCAGCCAATCCGCAGCCTGTCCCGCCGAGGTGCTGCCGGCAAGCCGGACCACGGGCAGGGCAGGCAGCGCCACCCCGGCGGCGGCCGCGTCCGGGGGGTAGAACGAATCCTCCCGCGCCGAGACCCACACCGCGTACTCCCCCTGTTCCTGCGCCTGTCGGATCAGGGCGCAGGCCAGGCTCAGGAAGGGTGCCCCCGTCGGACCGGAGAGCTCGACCAGCCTGCCCGCCAACCCCTCCAGGCTCCAGGGCACCGTCTCCGGCGCAGACGGTCCTCCCGCTTCCAGATCGGAGGCCCGCACCAGGTGAAGCGCGAGCGCCCTGCCACCCCGACTGTCTCCCGCCGTCGGGCTCGGTTGAGCCGTCAACATGATACTTAACAAATTTATAGTATAAGAGAGACGCGATGTCAAGCCAGAGGCAGACGGCCTGGAAAGATTATCCCGGGCGGAACTCGTAGCCAGCGCCCCGGACATTCACGAAATACCGGGGCTCGGAGGGATTCGGCTCGAAGTAGCGGCGCAGCCTCACGATGAAGTTGTCCACCGTGCGGGTTTCCACTTCCCCGTGGGTCTGCCACACGTTCTTGAGCAGCTCCTCCCGCGGCACCACCCTGCCGGCGTTCTCCACCAGGTACTTCAGGAGCCCCGCTTCCAGCGGAGTCAACCGCAGGCTCTTGCCTTTGGCCGTGCACTCGAGGGTGCCGAAGTCCACCTCGTTGTCCCCGAAGCGGTAGCGGGCGCCCTTCTGGAGGAGCTTCCGGTACCACTGCTTGCGCCGAAGCATCCCCCTGACCCGCAGCAGCAGCTCCTTGAGGTGGAACGGCTTGGTCAGGTAGTCGTCGGCCCCGAACTCCAGTCCCCGGATCCGGTCCGCCGCCGTGGCCCTGGCCGTGAGCATCAGGATCGGGATCTGCGGGGCCCGCTCGCGGACCCGGCGCGCCACCTCGAAGCCGTCGATGTGCGGCAGCATGAGGTCGAGGATGATCAGGTCCACCGGTTCGGACTCGAAGCGCGCGAGGGCTTCGGCCCCGTCGGCGGCTCGGACCACCCGGTATCCTTCTTCGGTGAGGTTGTACTCCAGGCCGATGGCCAGGCTCTCCTCGTCCTCCACGAGAAGGACGACGCTGCCTTCCAGCCCGCCGCTTTCCACCCTACGCTTCCTCTCCAGATGGGGCGCGCTCCGCCGAGGCCGCCCCGGCCCCCGGCGCTCCGTCCTCCGGCGACCCGTCGATTTCGGCCGGACGGTAGGTGCCGGGGACCACGGGCAGCTCGATGTGGAAGGTAGTGCCCATGTTGCGTCCCTGGCTGATCACCCGGATGGTGCCACGGTGATGGCGGATGATCTCCCGGACCCAGTACAGGCCCAGCCCGGTGCCCTTGACGGTGGGGTTGTCCGGATTGTACAGGCGCGTGAACTTCTTGAACACCTCTTTGCGTTCCTTCTCCGGGATGCCGATCCCGCGGTCGGTCACGTCGATACTGAAACGCCTGGGGGTGCAGCGCAGGGCCACCGTCAGGTGCGCTGGACCCTTGGTATACTTGATGGCGTTGTCGAAGAGGTTGTTGAAGACCATCCTGAGGGCGCGGCGGTCCGCCCGGCAGGCGCAGGGGGCCTGGCCGGTGATCTCGACCGCCCCGGCGGGCAGTCGGAACTGCTCGACCGCCTCCTCCACCAGCCTGTAGACCAGGGTCTCCCCCCGGTATACCCGGGGCTGGTACATCCGGCGCTTCTCCTCCAGCCCGGAGATTTCCAGGATCGAGTGGATCAGGGCGTGCAGCCGCTCGGTGTCCTTCGTCATGAGGCCCAGAAACTCCGCCCGCTTTTCCGGCGGGACCTCCCGGGAGCTCAGGGTCTCCACGTACAGCTGGAGCGAGGCCAGGGGGCTCTTGAGCTCATGGGTCACGTTGGCGATGAAGTTGTCGTACATGCGGTTGATCTTCATCTGCTGGGCCAGGCTGCTGAAGATCAGAACCATCGCAGTGGCCACCGCCACCAGGAGGACGATCCCCCCGACCAGGGCGACGATGTTCTTGGCGCTGAACACGAACTGCGGCGAGATCTTCTCGCCCACCTCCACGAAGATCATGTAGTTGGATACGTACCAGTAGATCCACAGACCCAGGAGGGCAAACCAGGCCACCTGGGCCAACACGAAAATCGCGATCGGGCTGCGGCGACGGCGTCTCATGACTCCAAAGCGCTTTTACAGTTGTTTTACCGTACCA
>JAFGFV010000246.1 GCA_016930895.1 Spirochaetales bacterium
CCGTCGCTCGAGCCGCCACTGCAGCTCCGCCTCCAGCTCGCTCTTGACCCCCGGAATGGTGTAGGCCCCCGCAGCCGCCGTTGCGCCGGTCTCGTAGATCCGGCCCACCAAGGCGCAGAAGTGCTCGCAGAACACACGATACAGATATTCCCGGTCGAAGCAGACCTCCTCGACCACACTGTACAGCCACTGGTGGAGCGCGTTCGTGTCTGTCCCCCTGCTATGCCCAGCGCCCGCTGACGCCGCTGTGGTTGGACCGGCAGAAATCCCTCGTCCGCGCCCCGTCCATGCCGCGCTGTCCCACGGCGCTCAGGAGCTGCCCGGCTTGTACACCAGGTCCAGGTTGATCTTGAACCTGCCGTCGCCCTTGACGCTGATGCCGAAAGAAGACAGCTCCATGAGCACCCCGTCGTCCACGTTGGAGATCTCGATCTCGTAGACTCCGGACTCGATCCCCTCCTTACGGTCCGCGATGAACTCGCTCAGGGCGATGAGCAGGTTCTCCGTATTGGTCATCTGGGCCACCCCCGACTCAGGGCACCATAGTTCCCGCCCGGGCGTATGTCAAGGACGAGGATCGAGCCCCGGGAAGGGGCCGCCTGCTGGAAAACCCGCCCCGAACGAGGTACACTGGTCGGTATGAAGCCGCTTCGGCCCTTTGGCGGCTTCGCGCAGGCGGGGGGTTCGGTTTTCGGTCTGGTCTTCGTGTTTCTGCTCCTCGGGTTCCCGCTGGGGGCACAGGAAATCCTTCCGGCGCCGCCTCGGGAACCCGCCCACACCGCAGGCGTGGAGCTGGAGTACGTGATGCTCCCCTTCGGGTTCGACGACCCCTACGGGTGGCCCGTGGGCGGAGGGCTCTTCTACGAGCTCCGGCCCCTGCGCGGGGCGCCCGGGCTTCACCTCGGGGCTTCCGTGTCGGTGTTCACCCTGCCCCCCTTAGAGGTCAGCTTCGGCGATTCGTTCATGATCCAGCCCGGAGCCTACGTGGGCTACGACCTGCTGCTCGGTGCCGGCGGGGACTTTGCCTGGTCGCCGGGCCTGTACGCCGGTTACAAGCACTACATCCGCCGCCACCTGCTGGGTGACGCGACCTTCGATACCTACCGCCCCGTCGCCCAAGCGGGCCTGCGGGTCAAGCTGTGGATCGGCCGGCGGCTGTACGTGGCAGGCGGGGCGGAGTACAACCTGATCTTCGACAACACCCCTCTCCACACCGTCGCCTTCACGCAGCGCCTGGGCCTGCGCCTCGGCGGGGGGAGCTCGCGGTGAGGCGCCCTCTCGGGGCGGGGCGGTGGGCGTCCATCCTGGTCGCCGCCGGGGTCCTTCTGCTGGCCACCTGCAGCCCCTACGGCGCCTGGGACCTTCTGGGCATGCGCGCCCTGGTGCAATTCCCGGAGTACGGCCGGGTCCTGCCCATGGAGCTAGACAACGGCGGGCAGAGCGAGACCCTGCTCGATTTCCCCCTGCTGGTAACCCTGACGCCGGGGCGCTTCCAGTACGCCTACGCGGACCCCGCGGGCGCGGACCTTCGCTTCGTGACCGGCGACGGGGAGACCACCCTGGCGCATGAGATCGAGGAATGGAACCAGGGGGGCACCTCCCGAGTCTGGGTGCTGGTTCCCCGGATACCCGGTGGGGGGACCGCCGAGATTGCCCTGCTGTATGCCGGACCCGCCGGGGGGGTGCCGGAGGCCCCGGCGGAGATCTGGGCGGCCTACGAGCTGGTGTACCACCTGACGGACCTGACCCTGAACTCGGGATCGAACCCGATCCAAGGGTCGGAGGTCGGCGCGCCCTCCTCGGCCGCCGGCAGAATCGCCGGAGGCGTTCGGACGAGCAGCGCCGGCGACCACATCGACACCAACTACACCGCCGACCCGGTTCTTCGGGACAGCTGGACCGTGGAAGCCTGGGTCCAGGGCGACGCCGCACCGGTTGGGGGGGTGGGGACCACGATCACCGGTCCGGTCATGGGCGGGCTCACCTTCAACATCAGCTGGGACCACGATGCCAACAACCTCAGCCCGGCGGCGTATGGCAACGACGGAACCAAGGACACAGGCGCCAAGTTCGGGGGAGGGCTGTCCGGCTCCACCTGGTACTACCTGGTCGGGGTGTACGACGGCGCCGTCCTGCAGCTGCGGGCGCACATGAACGGGGCCCAGGTCGAGGTCAACACGGAGATGGGGAGCCAGCTGGAGCAGAGCGTGAGCGACGCCCTGATCGGGACCCTGGACGGGATCGTGGACGAGGTGCGCATCTCCGCAGAGGTCCGCTCGGCGGACTGGATCCGGGCGCAGTACCTGTCCATGACCGACGCCCTCATCACCTACGGGGAAACCTTGACCCGCTGAGGCGGGTCGTGCTGGGATACAAGAACTCCGCCCGGCCGGGACGCGGCCCGGGTGCGAAAGGTGCAGGACCGATGAAAAGCTGGTGGCGAGCCGCCCTCGTACTACTGTGCTGCAGCATCTGCTGGACCGTGGGCCTCTACGCCCAGGACGGCTCGACCCCTGAGGAGGCGCCCGCTGCAACGGGACACCTGTTCGTCCACACCAGTCCCATGGGGGCGCAGCTCGCCGTCGACGGCGAGCTTCAGGAGGGACAAACGCCGCTGCTCCTGGATTTGGCGGCCGGCCGCTACCGGCTGGAGATCACCAAGGAAGGCTACGAGCGCGTCAGGGAGAGAGTGGAAGTCCAGGCCGGACAGAACACCGTGATCCGACAGGCCCTGGCAGGGGATCTCGTGGCCGCGGCCTTCCCCACCGAGGGGGAGATCCTGCTGCAAGGACAGGCAGTGGCGGCAGGCCCGACGCTCTTCGGGCTCACGCCGGGGACCTACCAGCTCCGCAGCCGGGGCCAGAGCTTGAGCGTCGAGCGCCGGGCGCCGCAGGACCGCTGGATCGACGCGCTGCACATCGTGTTTCCCCTGTTCCTGGGGTTCGCCGTGTATCTGACAGTGGACGAGGCCCTGGACCCGTCCGCGACCGAACCGCCCTTCTCTCCCGCCGTGATCGCCACCTACGGGGTGACCGCAGCCCTGATCGGGGCGGACATCGGCCTGAACCTGGCCAAGCGGCGCTTCGAGCGCTCCCTGTCCTTCCAGACCCTGCCTCCCCCCGGAGAGAGCGTGTCCCCGCAGGCCCTGTACCGGGAGATCGAGGAGTCATTCGCCGCCGGTCGCCTGGAGGAAACCCTAGCAGCCAGCGAACGCCTCGCCGCCGGGGCGCCCCAGTCCCCCTACCTCCCCTTCGCCCTCTACCGCCGGGCCCAGGCCATCGCCCTGCAGGGCGACACTTCCGCCGCGGCTGCGGCCCTGGAAGCCCTGCTGCGGCGGTACCCGGTCCCGGACCTGTACGACCGCTGCCTGCTCGCGCTAGCGCAGCTGCGCCTGGAGGCCGAAGACTTCCCAACGGCCCTGGAGTACCTACGCGCACTGGCGTTCGTGGATCCGGAGATCATCAAGCCCGACGCCATGGCCCTGGCAGGCGAGATCGCCACCCGCGCGGCGGAGGCCGACCCCGAGGCGGCGGCAGCGGCGTCAGAGTATCTGGAAAAGCTCACCGCAGCGCAGTGACCGACCGCTACCCTGCCCGGAAACGGACGCGCTACACCTCCTCGTCGGATCCGGACAGCCCGCCGGCGAGTCCGCCTCCCAGGCCTTGCAGGATCCCCTTCACCGCTTCCAGCGGCTCGACCTCCCGGTTGAGAATCCGGTAGACTCCGCTGCAAATGGGCAGGCGCAGCCCGTGCTGCAGGGCCAGCCTGTTCACGTAGGCGCTGGCCACCGCCCCTTCGGCGAAGTACCCGAGCCGCGGCAACCCGGCGATCAGCTCGTCGATGGAACGGTAGTGCTCCAGTAGGTGGTTCAGGATGATCTCCCGGCCCAGGCGCCGGTTCCTGCCGTACTCGCTGCGGCA
>JAFGFV010000247.1 GCA_016930895.1 Spirochaetales bacterium
CACTGCCGGACGCGCCACTTGACAGATCACGGCGCCATTTGCTATTTTTTCGTTGTAGCCCGGATGGTGAAATTGGTAGACACGCTAGGTTCAGGGTCTAGTGGCCGTAAGGCTGTGGAGGTTCAAATCCTCTTCCGGGCAGGAAGGATCCCGAAAGCGGCTTGAGAGGTCCGCCAACGGGATCTCTTTTTTTTTGTCCGTCGGTACTTTCTGCCCTTTTTTGGGGTATTCTGTTCCGGTATGCGGCTCACAGCGGCCTCGATGGCAAAGGGGGTTCTTCTTCTAGTCGGGCTCTGGGTGTCGGGTTGCGCGTCCACCCCGGAGGCTCCCCAACCCGTTCCGCGTGCCCCGGCCCCCGAAGCCAGCCTGGCGCCCCCGCAGAAGCCGCCCCCGATAGCGCCTCCCGCCGAGCCTGCTGCCGATGAGCCTCTGCCCCCCTCTCTCGGGAAGAGCGAGATCATCCGACAGATGTACCGCGGCCTCCCCGGGGGGCTGCGGCCGCTGCGCACCGCGCGGGGCCTGCAGTTCGCGCTGCACGACCTGGATGGCGACTCGCAGCCGGAGTGCTTTGCCGCCGCGGCTGCTACCAAAGGCATGTCGGATGCCGAGCTCCAGCAGCTTGGCGACCCTTCGCGCCTCTTCGAGGAAGACGCGCAGTCCGCTGCCTTTTCGCTGGTCCTGTTCACCAGCCGCGGCGGTGCGCTCGAGCCGCTGGGGGTGGTCTCGCTGGGTGACCACCTGGTGTTCGAACAGCTCCGGGCGACGCCGGTGGGGCCCGGGGAGACGGGACCGCTGATCCTGACCGCGGGCTTCCTGACTCCCGAGGGCAAGCAGCACGAGCTGCTGGTGTTCGACGATCTGAGCGGCAAACCCCGCCACCGGCGAACCCTGAGCGAAACCCTATCCAACCGCTTTCAGCTCCGGGACATAGACGGCGACGGCATCCAGGACCTGGTTCTCTTCGAACGGGCCATGGAGGAAGGCACCGGCTACGAAACCTTCCTGAGCTGGTACCGCTGGGACGGGCGAGGCTTTCGCGAGCACCGGACGACCAACGTGGTGCGCAACCTGAAGAGCTTCCTGGATCGGCTCCAGGAACAGCTGCTCGAGCGCCGGCTTTCGGAGCTGCTCAGCAAGAGCATACATCCGGACGCCCTCGAGCGCCTCCGAGAACGGGAGCCCTCCACCGAGGCCGCCATCCTCGAGGCCCTGGGGCTGGAACCCGCAGAGCTGCCCAGGCTTCCCGAGGCGCGGGAGATCATCTACCCGCCGATCCTCGAGAACCCTTTTGCCTCCGCGGATTCCCTCGGCTGGTTCTTCGAGCTCTCGTTCCGTATCGTCGATTCCGCCGGCATTTCCTACATCGCTTCCACCCGGGTGTACATGCTCGCCAACCCCTTCGGCGAGCGGCAATTCGCCCTCGTCCCGTCCGTCCGTTGACAGCCCCGGCGCCGTCGACTTAGAGTGAGTGGCACCGATGTACAAGTACCTGATCGAAGGCGGTCACCCGCTGCGGGGCAAGATACGGCCGAGCGGCAACAAGAACTCTGCGCTGCCCTGCCTGGCGGCTACCCTGCTCACCGACGACCCGGTGGTTCTCGACAACGTGCCCGACATCGAGGACGTCCAGGTAATGACGCAGGTGCTCGAAGCCCTGGGCTCCACCGTGGAAAGGGCCGGGAGCCATCGGCTCCGCGTCCAGACCCGGGACATCCGGCAGTGTTCGGTGCCCCTCGAGATGGCCCGGCAGATCCGGGCTTCGGTCCTGTTCGCCGGACCGCTGCTGGCCCGCTGCGGTCGGGTCACCCTGCCCCCCCCGGGAGGGGACATCATCGGCCGGAGGCGCCTGGACACTCACTTCCTGGCCTTCCGGGAGCTGGGCGCCCGGGTCGAGATCGACGGAGTGTTCAGGCTCCAGGCCAACAAGCTCGTCGGGGCGGACCTGTTCCTGGACGAAGCCTCGGTGACCGCCACGGAGAATGCCATCATGGCCGCCGTGCTGGCCGACGGGCAGACCGTGATTCGCAACGCCGCCTCCGAACCCCACGTCCAGGACCTGTGCGCGCTGCTCAACGCGATGGGGGCGCACATCTCCGGTATCGGCTCGAATATCCTGACCATCGAGGGCGCTCCGGCTCTTCACGGCGCGGAGTTCAAGATCTCCACGGATTTCATGGAAGTCGGCTCCCTGATCGGACTAGCCGCCGTGACCCGGGGAGAGCTGGAGATCGAGGATGCAGCTCCCCAGGCCATGCGCATGACCCGCATCGCCTTCGGAAAACTCGGGATCCACTGGAACACGGAGGGTCAGAACATTCGGGTCCCCGCGGGCCAGGAGCTGCGAGTCGTCCCGGACATGGGCGGCATGATCCCCAAGATCGACGATGCCCCCTGGCCGGGGTTTCCGCCCGACCTGATCTCCATCGCCCTGGTCACGGCGACCCAGGTCGAGGGCACCATCCTGATCTACGAGAAGATGTTCGAGTCGCGGATGTTCTTCGTGGACAAGCTCATCGGCATGGGCGCGCGGATCATCCTCTGCGATCCACACCGCGCCGTGGTCAGCGGACCCTCGAGGCTCAAGGGGGCGGAGCTCGTCTCCCCGGACGTGCGGGCGGGCATGGCCATGGTGATCGCGGCCCTCTGCGCCGAAGGGCAGAGCTCGATCGACAACGTCTACCAGGTGGAACGGGGCTACGAGAACCTATCGGCCCGCCTCAGAGCCCTCGGCGCCCGCATCGAACGGATCCCCGAGGGTTAGCCCTCCGCTGACCCCCACCCGCGCTCACGCCCGATCACCGTGTAGGCCTCGCCGATCAACTTGAACTTCTCCTCTGCCATGGCCACGAGCTCTTCGCCCAGGTTGGCGACCCGGTCCGGGTGGTGCTGCGCCGCCATTCGGCGGTAGCGGCTGCGGACCGCGGTGTCGCCGGCCTCCGGCGGTATTCCCAGGATCGCGTAGGCCTGCTCGCCGCTCAGACCCTCCACCGCGCAGGGAGCGCGGCCGGGACCGCGGCCAGACCGCCAGCCGCCGAGCTGGAACTCCGCTTCCAAGGTCTGGAGCACCGACGCCTCCACGCCGAGCTGCTCCCCGATGGCGCGGACCAGGGCCAGCTGGGCCGGGCGGGGCCCCGGGGGGACCGCCGCCATGATCTTGAACATTAGCCGCAGGAGGAGCAGGCGCCCCCCCGGGCTGGAGGTCTCCTTGTAGGACCGAGACAAGCCCTCGACGTCCAGCTCCCCGCGCTTTCGGAAGGATTCGTCGATGATCCGCTCGAGGGTGTCCTGATCTTCCTCGCCGTAGGGGAAGTTCTCCCGGAAGAAGCCCTTGAGGGCGGTGACTTCCGCCGCCCGGGCTTCGCCCCCGGCCTCGGTCACCGCCACGGACAGGCCGATGAGCGAGGACAGGAAGCCCAGCTGCGCAGAGGTGATCGAGTCCCCCGGGCGGAGCTCTTTCAGGGTCTTGGCTTCCTCGTCGGCCCGATCGAAGAGGTGGCCCAGCAGCCCTCCCAGCAGGCTGCCCAGTGGCCCCCCCAGGGAACCGATCACGGCCCCGATGAGCTTTCCCTTGAATCTCACGCCGGTCTCGCCTCCGCACCACAACGGCGCAGGGTCGACCGCCGCGGGTCAGGCACGGTCCGTCCTCTGGCCGGCCAGGGCGGTCAAGGCTGCGAACAGGGCCAGGGCCTGCAGCCCCAGCAGCACAACCAGCGCAACGACGAAACCAAAGCGCACCATCACGAAGGCCAGGACGACCTCCTGGGCCCTGAGGTAGAAGCTGGACAGGTACAGGGCCACCAGCGGGAACACCGGCAACAACAGGTAGGCGGGCCAGCGCGGACGCCGGTCCGGATCGGCCCGGAAACGCCATCCCACCGAGAGTCCCGCCAAGGCCAGGACCAGGAAGCTGAACGGCAGCAGGATACGCCCAAGGATCGCCTGCCCGACGGGAGCTTCGAGGTGGCCCAAGCCTGCGATCCGGCTGCGCACGCGCCAGAGCATGAAGAAGCTCAGAGCTTCCAGGGAGGAGCGCTCGGTCCTCAGCGCGCTCAGCAGCCCCAGCTCCGGCGCGAGGGGGAGGATCTCGGCCACCTCGCCGCGGCGACCGGGCTCGCTGCCGCCGTACAGGATCGAACGGGTCTCGATTCGCGGCTCCCTGCGTTCGATGCCGCGCAGATTGATCTGCCCCTGGTAGAGCTTGCCGTAGGGCGCCCCATAGTGATATGCCAGCTCATCCGGAGTGAAACCGATCACTTCCACGTCCCTGAAGAAGACCCCGTCCGCCGTGCCGGTCACGCGTCCCAGATACACGATCTCCCGCAGCTCCTCCCGCTGGCCGTTGAGGAACAGCAGAGCTTCGACCCCGGGCGCCGCCTCCGCCGCCCGGGCTTCGTCGAGAAAGAAGGCCTGCGCAGCCAGGTGCTCCCGGCTCTTCTCCAGGTAGGTAGCGACCTCGGGGTCCACCGGAGCCTGCTGGCTGAGAGCGTGAAATACCCGATAGCTCTTGAGGTACTCCTCGCTGTTGTAGAGCTCGAACCCCAGCCTCTTCTCTTCGAAGACCTCAACCTCCCGTTTGTCGAGGTCCGTGAGGTCGAGACTGCGGATGCTCTCCCGTGCCCGCGCAGCGAGCCGCCGCGCATCCGCCCGCCGGGGATCCACCTGCGACGCCAGGTCGGCATAGAAATACGCCGAGAAGAAGTCCCCCTCCTCGAGGAAGCGTTGAGCCCGCTCGACCAGCTCGGGGGGCGAGAGCCCCTCGCTCAGCCGCTCTGAAAGGCTACCCGCTTCGGGGTCGTCGGAAGGCCTGTCTGCCGCCGGCCCCGACGCACCGGGTTCCCCTGCTCCCGCCTCTCCGTACAGCTCGGTGCGCAGCTCAGAGAGCCTGCTCTGCGCCGCCTCGTCGGCCTCGTTGATCCGCAGGTACTGCTCGTAGCTTCGGACCGCCGAGCGCTTGTCCCCGGTGTCGAAAGCCGCCTCGGCCTGGGACAGGTACCCACGGGCCTGCGCCGACAGCGAGAACAGGCGGTCGTAGTTCGTGCGCACCCACGGCTGCACCCCGAGCACCAGGGCCGCGTAGAGCACCGCCAGAGCGACCACTCCGACCAGGTGGGAGGAGACGACCCGGTGAAAGGGTCCCTTGCCTCGCCCGGGGGGGACAGAGAGCAAGGAGTAGGACACCGCCACTCCGGCGATCGTGAGCGCGATCGCGTAGCGCATGAGCTCGAGAAAGGAACGGGACCAGGCATACGGCCACCGAAAAACGCGCAACACCTCCTGGCCCGGAAAGCTCAGGAACGAGCGCACCATGAAGAAGAGAAACGCCGCCAGATAGAAGGCGAACAGAACCCCGAAGGGTGTGCCCACGCTCTGCCTACGCATGCTCGCGCCTCCGCCGGCCCCGGGGAATGAACAGCACTTCAATGAGAAGGAACAGCACGCCCAAAACGAGCAGGATGAGAGCGGGAACGCAGCGGACGGCCCCGGGGTTGGGGAACACCTTGCCGAGCTGCTCGGTCA
>JAFGFV010000036.1 GCA_016930895.1 Spirochaetales bacterium
AAGGACTGGACACAGCCGCTCGACGATCCGGCCAACTACGACTTCTCGCCCCTGTACGCCGTGGAGAGCTACCTGAAGCTGGACGTGCGGCCCGCAGCCCAGCTCCGTTTCTTCGGAAGCTTCGGCCTCAGCTCTCCGTACGTGGATCCGGATGCGCCGGAGCGCACCCTGGTGGGCTTCAGCCCTGTGTTCGTCGACGAGCTGTTCGTGGACTACACCCTGGCGGAGCGGGTGTTCTTCCGGGCCGGCAAGCAGGAGATGACCTGGGGACAGGGGCGGCTGTTCAACCCCGGAGACTTGGTGAGTGCGGCGGTCGACGGAATCTCGGTCAAGGGGTTCCTCCCTCTGGGCACGAACGGGTTGACGCTCGCGGCCATCGGGGAGGGCGTGCTGGGGCCCTCGCCCCCGGACTACTCGAGCGTGTACGACCTGATCGCCGGGGCGGCCCTGTTCGAGACCAGCCTTTCCTCCCTCACGGTGGGCCTATCTGGATATTACCGGACCCAGCCGGGGTTCCGGACCGGGGCCTACCTGAGGCTGCCGGTCGGCCGGCTCGACGCGGCCGTCGAAGGGGTGATCGACTGGGGGACTTACGTCGCGGGTTTCGAGTCCGCCGAGGTGCTGGCCAGCCTGTTCTGGGAGGGTGGGGACCCGCGATGGCAGGTCATCCTGGAGTACCTGTTCGACACCGCAGTCCCGGACTGGCGGGGGCACAGCCTGGGGCTAGGCGTGCTGGTCAGGGACTGGCTGCCCAAGGGCTGGAAGCCGGGCCTGCGGTGGATTCACAGCTTCGCGGATCAGTCCGGCCAGATCGTCGCAGGAATCGAGGGGCCTTTGGCTCCGTACCTCGAGCTCGTGGTCGCGTTTCCCTTCCGGTACGGTCTCGACGACCCGTACTACGAGGAGGTGATCACGGACGAGCTTCCGGATGGGGAGTCCCTCGAGCGCGTCACGGAAAGCGGCCTGCTCGCGGACCTGGGCGGATCCGTGGTCGTGCTCCTGAGGCTGCAGCTGCGCTTCTGAGCCTGCCGCTCCGGTTGGACCGAATCCTCCGGCGAGTCCGGTCGCCGCGTCCCGGGTTTGTCGTGTATACTGCCGCGGGTTCCGCGAGCTTCGAACGAAAGGACCGACGCGAATGAGACGCACCCCGCTTGCCGCAGTGGCTCTACTCCTGATGCTGAGCGCCGTGAGTGCATCGGCCCAAACACATCTCGCCGTGGACGTCCGGGACCCGGTGTACAGGCTGATCGAGCTCGGGGAGCTCAAGGGAGCGCTGAGCCGTCTTTCGGCCGTCAGGCCCTACTCCCGCAGCACCGTGGTGCGCCTGCTCGAAGCGATGTGGGCCGAGCGCTCTCGCTTCTCCGCCCGCGAGCAGCAAGTCCTCGAGGAGACCCTCGAGCGCTTCGCAGTCCCCAAGACCGGATGGCGCCACGGGAACGTCAGCTACGGGAGCGCTTCGCGAACGGTGCAGGTCGGCGGCGATTCCCGGGTCGAGGCCAGGGTGAACGTCCAGGAAGGGCAGGACTGGCACCTGGAATCGCTGACCAAAGGCTACTTTCGGGGCGATCTGGCCCCCTGGCTGTCCTATATGGGCACCGCCGGGGCAACCTTCGACCGGGTCCGGTCGGAGGCGGCCTCCGTGCCCTACTCCTTTACCAAGGAATGGGACGCTTTCCACGTGGGATTCGGGACGCCGCGGTTCAGCTATACGGGGGAGACCGACTGGCCCACCTTCAGCTATCACCTGGGCACCGACGTTGCGGCCAGTTTCTACGACGGCGACATTACCCTGCGTCTGGCCCGGCTGCGCCGGGACTGGAGCGTGGGAGACAACTCCTTCACCCTGAGCTCCACGGCCCGCCCCTTCCTCGGGGTCCAAGCCGACGTGCGCTTCGCGCACTGGCTTTCCCTGAGTCACGTCACCGGTGCCCTGAGCGACTGGTACAACGAGCCGAGCGCGGGCGCCACCCCGGACCCGCTCACCGACGTGAGCTACCAGAAGCTCTTCACCCTCCAGCGCCTCGAGATCTTTCCCGCCCCCTGGCTCTACATCTCGGCCTCCAGCTCGGTCATCGGCGCCAAGAGGCTCGAGCCCGGCTACATGGCCCCGCTGATCTTCTCCCTGATCTACCAGAACCTGATTGCGAGGGACCTGGACAATGTCGGGGTCGGCCTGGACCTGGCCGTGACGATTCCTCGCTACGGGCGCGCCTATTTCTCCTTTTTTGGCGACGAAATGGAGATCACCAATCTCTCAGAGCTTTTCACCCGTCCCCGGAATATGTTCGCGCTGCAGGCAGGGCTCGAGGTCCCGATCCCGGGCCTCCCCTTCACCGGCCTGACCCTCCAGTACACCAAGATCGAGCCCTTCGTTTACGCCCATTTCCCCTCCTGGTACCCGGACTACAACATCCCGGTGGACACCGCCTACACCCACGACGGGGAAAACCTGGGCTACCCGATTCCACCCAACTCGGACGAGTTCCTGGTACGGCTGTGGGCGCTGCCCCTCTCCAACCTGAGCCTGGGGCTCACCTACCGGCTGATCCGCCACGGGGACAATCCCAGCCTGGGTCCCGGTGACCTGGCTATCCTGGGGCGAACGGACGGCTGGATGGACTACGATCAGCTGGACGACTATCCCGACAAGGACTTCCTCCACGATGGGCTGTACGACTGGAACAACATCGTGACCCTGTCGACGGAATACACCCTGCCGAGCTTCCCGGTCACCTTCGGTTTGAGCTACAGCTTCTCCCACACCTTCTGGGTGGACAACTCCGTCTCCGACACGGGCAAGCCGGACGAGATCAAGAACATCCTCGCGCTGTCGGTGAGCATCTTCCGATAGACCATTAGGAGATCGCACGAATGCCTGACCCAACGCCACCCGCCGATGCCCCGCAGGAGCCGGCCGGCGCCTTCGCGGAGCTCTATTCCATCGTCAAGGCCCTGCGTGCACCCGGCGGCTGCCCCTGGGACCGGGAGCAGACCCCGTACAGCCTGCGCACCAACCTGATCGAGGAGGCCTACGAGGCGGTCAGCGCCATCGAGGAGGCCGATGACCCGAACTTGGAAGAGGAGCTGGGGGACCTGTACCTCCTGGTCACCATGATCGGCTACATGAAAGAGCAGGAGGGGCGCTTCGCCGTGGCCGACTCGTTGCATCACATCTGCGCTAAGCTGATCCGCCGCCATCCCCACGTGTTCGGGGACTCGGTCAAGGAGACCGCGGACGAGGTGATCGAGCAGTGGGACCACATCAAGGACCACGTGGAAGGCAAGAAGCCCAAGAAGTCCGCCCTGGAGCGCGTGCCGCGGAGCCTCCCGCCCCTGGAGCGGGCCTTCGAGATCCAGAACAAGGCCTCCAAGGTCGGGTTCGACTGGAAGAATCCCGGCCCGGTGTGGGAGAAGCTCGAGGAGGAGATCGCCGAGCTACGTCAGGCGGACCTGGCCGCCGACCCCGAAGCAGTGGAGGAGGAGTTCGGGGACTTGCTCTTCACCGTAGTCAATCTGGGCAGGCTGATGGGAATCGACCCTACCCTGGCCCTCAATCGGACCAACCAGAAGTTCATCGCCCGCTTTCAGGAGATGGAGCGGCGCCTCATCGAGCGGGGCTTCCAGATCGGCAAGGCCGACCTGGATACCATGGACCGGGTCTGGAACGAGATCAAGGCAGAGGCGGGTCGGACCGATTGAGCCGCACCATCAGAGTCATAGCGCTTGACAAACCTTTTCTTTAAAGCTATTTTAGCCTTATGAAAAAGGCCAGTATAACAGAAACGAAGAATCACCTTTCCCGATTGATCGAAGAGGTTCGCAACGGGAACAGCATCCTGATCCTGGACCGGAAAAGGCCTGTGGCGAGGCTTGAGCCCGTGGGACTCGACGAGCAAGCCACCGCCGAGGTCGTAACGTCCCTGGTGCGTGACGGCTTGGCCGCAGCCCCCCGCCGTCGTTTCGACCCGGCCGCGTTCCTCGCGCGCCCCCGGGTGCGGCTCTCGGAGGGCACGAGTGCCGTGGACGCCCTGTTGTCCGAACGGGACGAGGGGCGATGAAGTACTGGGACAGCTCGGCGATTCTGCCCCTTCTCGTGGAAGAACCGGACAG
>JAFGFV010000248.1 GCA_016930895.1 Spirochaetales bacterium
GGCCCTCCCTCAGCCGGATGGCCTGAGGGTTTCGACCATGTAGCGGATGTTGTCGCCTCCGCTGTCGAGCTCTTCCCGTTCGATCACGAAGACCAGGGAGCGGTTGTCCGGGGCCAGGGTGACCTGCTTGATCCGGTAGCGTTTGACCCCCTTGCGCCAGAAGTCCGGCAGCCCGACGGTATAGGTGACGGTCTGTCCCGCGGCCTTCTCGATGGCCACGCTCAGGTGAAACGAGCTCTCGACTTCCGCTCCACTGCCCCGACTCTGCTGGATCAGGGCGATGCGGTAGCGAAGGCCTGTCTGGAAGTCCCGGAACTCCAGCTCGCTCTTGGGCTCCGCCCCGTTCAGGAGGATGTACACCAGCCGGCCCGTCAGCGTGTGGTCGACCCCCAGCCTGCGCACGAGCTCACCCGACTCGCCCAGGAGTGACAGCAGCGCGCCCAGGCCGCTCTGGCCCGGCTCCACGGGGTTCTTGTAGGTTGCGGTGCGCACACCATCGGCCGCGAACCGGTTGGAGGCTACTTCCACGGCATAGAGCTCGGCGTAGGGGAGAGAGCTTTTCTCGCTCACTCCGTATTGGGCGAACATGAAGGTCCGGGCATCCGGGGAGAAGCCCAGGTTCTGGAACACCGCGATGTCTCCGGCCGAGAGCGCTGCCGGGACCAGCAGGGAGGCGAGAATCACCAGCAGGGGAACGAGCAATCCTTTGACGCGCATAGGGACTCCTATAGACAGTATCGTATGATCCCCGGATTTCTGTAGAGTTTTCGGGGTCGAGTTGGCCAGCGCGGCCGCGCCGTATTTGACGGCGATGAGAAATTCCCCTTTAATACGACGTATGATCCTGAGGTCCCAGCGCGTCACGGTCCTGGTCGCGATCCTGATCCCTGTCCTCCTGATTGCGCTCTTCGGGGCCGCCGCCTACCTCGCCCTGAGCCGGGATCTGGCCCCCCCGATGGGGAGCTCCACGAGCGTGCCGCGGTGGCTGCTCTTCCCTGCCCCGCAGGACCCCCAGGCCCTGTTGCTCAACCTGGTGGCCAGCCTGGGCGTGCTCCTGCTTTCGGCGCTTCTGGCGAATCTGGGGGTCCGCGGTCTGTACGCCAGGACGGCGGCCCCGGAAATCCTGTTCACCATGCTGTTCTTCGCCTCCCTCTGCCTGGAGGCGCTTCGTTTCGGGAATCTGGTCCTCCGCGAGAGCAGCGCCTCGGCAGCCGCAGGGCCGCTCCTGTCCCGGGTGGTGCTGTTCGGACGGCTGTTCGGGCTGATGTGCATCCTGGCGGCCAGCCTCTACGCGGCGGGCATGAAGTACAACCAGTACCCCATTCTGATCGCTGGGATCCTCGTGCTCTCCTTCACGCTGGCCGGGACGCTTCCCCTGGATGGGACCCTGTTGGAAGCCACCCTCCTGCACAGGCTGGGCGATCGCAAGGGGTACTTCTTCGTCACGATCCTCCTGGCGGCTCTGTCGGTGATCGACTACCTGATTGCGGTGCGCGTGCGCCGCAGCCGGCGCTTTCTGGCCCTCGCGGCCGCCGCCGTATGCCTGCTCCTAGGGCGGGAGCTGCTCCAGCGGGGCATCGCGCCCCTGCCCACCGGTCTGGGCGCCTTGCTGCTGGCCGGAGGCTACGCTCTGTTCGTGCGGAACATTGGAGTCTTTTACCTGTGGGTCTGACCGCGCGGTCGAATGCGGGGAGCTGCGGCCCGGTCGAACAGCGGGGTCTATGAGCGGGGTTTATATGCCCAGGATTCTGGCTGCCAGGAAACCCGTTCCCACGGGCAGGAGCAGGTTGTCGAAGTCTTTGACCGGGACCAGCTCGAGAATCGTGGCGGCCAAGGCGATCAGCAGGGAGGTCGAGGCGCTGCGGGTCAGGTGCCAGCTCGCCAGGAACACGGCGCCGAAGCACGCGGCGCTGCCGGCCACGGTTTTGCCGCGCAGATATGGGATGGGCACGCTGCGGAAGAGCTTGCCCCCCAGGCTGGCCAATCCGTCGCCGAAGGCCAGGGCCCAGATGGCTACCGCAGCGGCCTCGGACGGGTACAGCAGCAGGGCCAGCATGGCCCCGAGCCCGAGGGTGACCGGACCCAGGACGAACCGGCCCTCGTCGCGTTCCCGGGAGGCGATGACGGTGAGGTCGGAGACGAGGAAGACCATCCGTCCTTCCCGGCGCAGCTTCTCGGCGAAGATGTAGAACAGCGTGCCCCCGCCCAGGACCATCATCGTGGCGCCCAGGTCGTAGGCGGCCAGGAGGGGCACGAAGGCGATGAGCAGGTGCAGCGCCTTGCGCACCAGCTCGCCCGCGAGGGATTCGGCGGTAACGTTTTGCCCGATCAGAGGCCTGACGAGAGCTGCAGCGCGTTCCATGGTCTCAAATACTCTTTCGGTATGATTGGATGCAATAGTTAGACCAGCGATTCGGAAAGCGGGCTGCGTGTAATTGCATCTGTCGAAAGTGAATAAGAAGTCCCCACGCCCCCGTGCACGGCGCGTAAACCAAACCGTCTATAATAGTGCACTCTTTTTTCACAATCGTGGAGAGTTGAGACCCACGCCCGGCGGAATGTCGGAAGCTGACTACCTGAGCTTCTTGCGCAGCTTGCGGCGCGAAGGTCGCGCTGCGGCGAGCTTCGCTTCCTCGTCGCGGCGTCGGGTGGCCCGGTGCCGGAACCAGACGTAACAGCCGATCCCGGCCGCGATCATGACGGCATTCAGGATCTGGCCCGTGGTGAAGTTCAGGAAGCTGAACTGTACCTCCGGGTTTTCCAGCGGCACCAGGCGGATGGGAAAGCCCAGCCCCTCGTCGGGCTGCCGGACGTACTCGATCAGGAAGCGCGCGAGGCCATAACCGATGATGTAGATGGACATGAGCTGGCCGTGGAAGCTGCGGCGCTTGCGGAAGATGAACCACAGGATGGCCCAGAGCACGACCCCTTCGAACAAGGCCTCGTAGAGCTGGGAGGGATGGCGCGGCAGGTTGACCATGCTTTGACCGCTCAGGTCCATCCCGATCCGCCCGGCGAACTCCTGGACCCAGGCTTCCCCGGTCGGGTACCTCGGGGCCCCCGGGAAGATCATACCCCAGGGCAGGGTCGTGATCCGCCCATAGAGCTCGCCGTTGATGAAATTGCCCAGGCGGCCGAAGGTGTAGCCCCCGGCGGCGCCGGTCACGATCATGTCTCCCCAGTCCCACACGGCGAATCGCTTGACCTTGAGGTAGATGATCGAGGCCACGATGGTTCCAGCCAGGCCTCCGTGGTACGACATGCCCGAGTATCCGACGAAGCGCAGCCGGCCCCCCTCCCTGGCTACGGGGACCAGGGCCTGCAGGGGATTGCGCAGGAAGTATTCTCCTCCGTAGATCAGCACGTAGAACAGGCGGGCGCCCACGAGCAGCCCGACGATCCCCCAGAAGAAGAGGTTGAGCACGTCGTCCCGCTGCACTTCCAGGGCCCGCTGCTTGACCTGGATCTTGACGAGTTGGTAGGCCACGACGAAGGCGACCAGGTACATCAGCCCGTACCAGCGGAACGGAAGCCCTGGGATGATTTCCGGGCGCAGCCAGGCGGGAAACGGAATGTAGGCCAGGATCCGCATCGCTCTACCTTATCCCTATCGCCGCCCTTTCTGCAATCCCGCCGCGTTGATTCAGCTCACGATGGTCAGCACCGCGCTTGACCGCCCGGGGCAGCTGCAGCACCACCCGATCCCTCCGCCCGCGCCGTATCGACAGGAAGTCGTACACGCTCAGGGCCGCGAAGACCAGGAGTACCGCCACCAGGGCCCAGCGGATCATGCGCGCCACCAGGGGAAACACGGCGGCCATGCGGACGGCCTGGAAAAAGCCGAACCCCAGCGCCAGGTAGGTCGCGAACACCGCGACGGTGAAGAACACCCCGATCCACAGGATCTCGCGACGGGAGCGGCCCGCCACCGCCAGGGCCGAGATCAGGAAGACCAGGGTGCTGAAGGCGCAGGGATTGACGCCGTCCAGGAGTCCCGCAGCCAGGACCGGCAGGACGGCGAGCCTGGCTTCGGAGGACGCCCCCGCTCTCCCGTTCGATCGCCCGCTCCAGGAGCTCCCGGCAGCCGCGGCAGCCGGGGGAGTAGTACAAGTCGAGGTCTACCTCGCCGCGCTCCGAGGGTAGTGCGTGCCCTGCGGCGACGCTTGTCCGCCGCCATGGGTCTGCGCCCGGACCTCGCCACGAACCTCGTAGAGGGCGCTCGGGAGGTCCTGGCGGTCCGTGCGGACGATCACCTGCTTTCGGGGCTCTCCCCTGTCGTCCAGGGCGGAAAAGATTAGGTGCACCTGCTGCGAGCCACCGGCGGCAAGCCTCATGCTGACTGGGCTCGGCGTCAGGCAGTCGCAGGTGCTGACCAGGCTGACCTCCACGGCGCGATCGCTGCGGTTGGCGATGATGGCCCTGGCTTCCGCGGTCCGGCTGCCGTTCTCCAGGACGCCGAAGTCGCGGACCGGCGGGGAGATCTCGAGCACGGGACCCGAGCCGATCAGCCACAGCAGCAGCAAGGGCAGGGGATTCATCGCGATTGGACCCGTCCAGCGGGAGGCGGGGGCTGGAGCCCGCCGCGGACACGCTCGGGCTTCGGGGGGCCGATCTGGGAGCGTGTTTCGGCGGCGTTCAAGCCCGCGTTCGGTCCGGCGGGAGCTCTGCCCGGCTTGCGGTCGCGTCGGGCGGAGGAACGCTCCACAGGAAGAGCAGGAACAGGAAGATCAGATCCACGATCGAGATCCCAATCACGGTCGTGTAGGACAAAAGCGAGGAGGAGAGTCCGAGGCCGACCGCCAGCTGCAGGTCCGTTCGCAGCGGTGACAGGAACACCAGCATCAGCCCCGCCAGGAGCCCCAGGAACTTGCCCAGACGCACCAGGTTGAGGAGCACGGCAAAGCGGACCGGATCGAGATACAGCAGGATCAGCGCGGCGGGCAGCAGGAGCTGGCCGCTTCCCAGGAGGACCAGCCAGTAGATCGCGCTGCGATCGGTGAGCAGGGTCAACCGCAGAGTGACCCCGACCGCCAGGAACAGCAGCACGAGTCGCGCCAGCTCCCACAGGGAATTGATCAGGAGGAAGAATCTCTTTATCTTCATACTGTCATCGTGTGTAGTGCGGCTGGAACGGCCGGCGGCAGTCTCCGGCCGCTCGTGCGATCATCGGGACGTTGCGGGGAGTGTAGCCGCTGGGGCGGCAGGCGGTCAATACGCAGCCGGGCGTGAAGCCCCGCCGTTGGCCTGTGCCCCTGTCGTCGGTCTGCGCCGGGAGCAATCATTGAGCCGAAGGCGTTCCGGAGCTACAATTCCGCTGGAAAGGCAAGGTGAATCGATGAGAGACAAGCCGGGAGGAGCCCGCGAGCGGACCGTCTGGATCGTCGTGACTGCGGCCCTGGCGGCCGTGGTGGTGCTGCTGACATTCACTCCGAGGGTCCTGGCGGGTGATCAGGAGGCGGAGACTCAGCGCCTGCTCACCAAATTCTACGAGGTCTTTCGCTTCGTCCAGGAGAACTACGTCGACGAAGTGGATCCTGAGATCATGATCGACGGGGCCCTGCAGGGGCTCTTCGAGTCCCTGGAGGATCCTCACTCCGCCTATCTGACCGAGGAGGACATGCGCGACCTCGACGACACCACCACCGGGCGGTTCGGTGGGGTGGGTCTGATCATCTCCAAGGTCGACAGAGGGGTGGAGGTCGTGTCTCCGATCGAGGGCACCCCGGCGTACCGCGCCGGGATCAACGCCGGGGACATCATCGTGGCGGTCGACGGGGAGTCCGTCGTGGACCTGGAGATCGACGAGGTGCTGGCGGTGCTTCGCGGTGCGCCGGGCAGCCCGGTTACCATGACGATCCTACGGGGCAAGAGCCTGCGTTTCGACGTCGACGTGATCCGGGCCATGATCGAGGTTCCGACCGTCAAGAAGGCCATGATCCCCGGCGGGATCGGCTACCTGAGGATCATCCAGTTCACCCCCATCACCACCGAGCGGGTGGAAGAGGCGATCGAGTTCTTCCAGGACAACGGCTACCAGTCCCTGATCGTGGACCTGCGCAGCAATCCCGGCGGGCTGTTGGCCTCGGTAGTCGACGTGGCCGACTTCTTCCTTTCCCGAGGGCCCATCGTGAGCACCCGCTCACGGATCCCCGCGGAGAACCACGTATTCTACGCCAGCCCGCGCAACACGGTAATCCCCGAGGAGCTCCCGGTGGTCGTTCTGATCAACCGGGGTTCCGCCTCGGCCTCCGAAATTCTCGCCGGGGCCCTGAAGGACACCGAGCGCGGCACTGTCATGGGCGAAACCTCGTATGGCAAGGGGTCGGTCCAGCAGATCAAGAGGATCGACGGGGCCGGGTTCAGACTGACCATGTCGCGGTACTACACTCCCCTGGGCGAGAATATCGACAAGGTCGGGATCCAGCCCGACGTGGAGGTCCTGGAGCCGGAGCTCAGCGAGGCGGAGGAGCAGGCCCTGTCTCTGCTCATCGAGGAAAACAGGATCCAGGAGTTCGTGGCCGCCAACCCGGATCCATCCACGGAGGAGATCAGGCGTTTCGAGGAGAAGCTGGCCGCCGAAGGAATCATCCTGGCCGAGCGTTACGTCGAGCGGCTCATCCGTAACGAGATCAACCGGACCAACAACGACCCCCCGGTGTACGACCTGGACTACGACCTGGTGCTGCAGCGCGCCGTCGAGCGGCTGCGCGACTAGGCAGCCCCGTCCATGGCGGTCGCGCATATTCGGGTTCGCACCGGCGAGCGCTGCGAGCTCAGGGACATCACCGCGGAGGTGGGCAGAGCGGTCGAGGCAGCCGGCGTGCGGGAAGGGGCGTGCACCGTGTTCGTTCCGCACACGACCGCTGCGGTGACGGTCAACGAGAATGCGGACCCCAGCGTGGTGCGGGACATGCTGAAGGAGCTGGAGAAGATCGTGCCCTTTCAGGACGGGTACGAGCATGCCGAGGGCAACTCGGCCGCCCACCTCAAGGCATCGCTGGTCGGCCCCGCCGTGCAGCTCATCGTGTCGGGGGGGCGTCCGCTCCTGGGCACGTGGCAGGGGGTGTACCTGTGCGAGTTCGACGGCCCGCGCAGCCGCACGGTCTGGGTGCAGGTTGTGGGCGGCGGAGGGCCATGAGGGTATTCCTCCTGCCAGAGGACGCCGTCCGCTCCCGCCGTGCGGTCCTGCGGGGTGAGGATTTCCACTATCTGGCCAGAGTTTTGCGCTTGGGGGCGGGGACCGAGTTCCAGGGGTGCGACGGGGAGGGCGGGCGCTGGCTGTGCCGGGTGGTGCGCACGGGGCGGGATTTCCTGGAGGCGAGGCTCGAACGGAAGTTGCCGGTGCAGCCGGCAGCCGGACCGCCGATCATCCTGGTGCAGCTGCTGCCCAAAGGCCGCAAGATGGACACCGTCGTGCGGCAGGCCGCCGAGGCGGGGGTGAGCAGGCTCTTGCCCGTGCTGGGTCGGTACAGCCTGTACCGCTTCGACGGCCCGGAGGACGTGGAGAGCAAGCTGCGGCGGTGGCGGCGCGTGGCCCGGGAGGCCCTTCAGCAGAGCGGCGCCGCCGGGGTGCTGGAGATCGAGCCGCCCCGCGAGCTGGCGGATGCCGTCGGGGAGCCCGGGGAGGGGGAGATCCGGCTGGTGTTTCACCAGGAGCGCCGTGGAAGACGCAGCCTGCACGAGTGCCTGGCCAGCGGGGTGCAGTCGGTCTGCGTGGTGGTCGGTCCCGAGGGTGGCCTGGCGGCGGAGGAACTGGAGCTGTTGCTGTCGAAGGGGTTCGTCCCCATCACCGTAGGGACGAGCGTTCTCAGGACGGAGACCGCCGCCGTGTTCGCCGTGGCGGCGATTCGAACGATACTGGAGGAGCGTCAGGCGTGGCAACCGGCACCGTGAAGCGAACACAAGTCCTCGAAGTCCCGGTGGACTGCATCGATCAGGACCAGGCCCTCGCGATCCTGGAGGGGTACCTGGCCGACCGCGAGCAGCACCAGCTGGTGCTGCTGAACCGGCCCAAGCTGTTCAGGGCCCGCCGGGAGGCGGAGTTCCGCCGCTGTCTGCGCGAGGCATCGATGGTCCTGCCGGTGTCCCCGGCCGTGGTGCGGGCCGCCGCCTTCCTCAAGCGGGACCCGCTGCATCTGTTTGCCCCTTTCCCCTTCGTGATCCGCCTGCTGGCCCTGGCCGAACGCCTGAACAAGTCGGTGTACCTGCTCGGCGCCCGCAAGGAAGAGGTGGAGCGGGCCGAGCGCAATCTCCGGGGCTCCTTTCCCAAGCTGCGCCTGGTGGGTCGCCATGCAGGGTTTTTCCCCAAGACCACCCAGAAGGACGTGCTGCTCGCCATCCGTAAGGCTTCGCCGGCGGTGCTCTTGGTCGGGGACGGGCTGCCTGGCAGGGAGCTGTGGATCCTGCGCCACCAGAAAGAGCTGGGGCCGGGGGTGGCCCTCTGGGCGGGAGAGTGCTTCGACCTGTTCTCGGGCAGGAACCGTTCGGGACGGGTGGCAGTGGACGGAGCCCCGGGTCCCTGGCAGCTGTTCCCGGTCCTGGGGTTCTGGCTGCTGGCCCTGTTCCACCGGATCTTCAAGAGGTAGCGTGAGGGCCCCCGCGGCAGGGGGCACCGGCAGCGTCGAGCGGGCGCCGACCTAGTCGTACAGCTTCAGATACTCGTACAGCTCTTTGAGATCCGTGCGGGTGAGGCGGATCATGAGTCTGCCCAGGCCGCTGCGGATCGCGGGCACGAAGAGCAGAAGCCCTAGCACGTCGGTGATGAAGCCCGGGGTGAGGAGCAGGATCGCAGCGAGGAGGATGCCCGTGAGGGTGGCGAACTCCTCGCCCGGGTACTGCCCGGCCCGGATCTTCTTCTTGAGAATGTCCAGATACTTGTGGAACCCTCGGAGGGCGAAAAGCATCCCGATGAGGCCCGTGACCGCGGCCAGGGCCAGGGTGAAGTAGTTGCCGACCTTGGCGCCCAGGTAGATCAGGAGGAAGATCTCGGCCAGGGGCAGCAGGGAGTACAGCAGCGCCAGGAGCAGAAGCCTGGTGATGAAGCTGCGGTCGAAGAAGCGCAGCAGCACGCGGGCCTGATTCATCGCACCCGATAGTAGCATGAAGGTATGGGGGGGACAAGCGCCGCCTGTTCGCCGGCTCGTGCGTTTGCTTGCGGTCTGCCCGGACTTGCCCTATCCTCTTCCGGGGGGCCGGCACATGATTCGGGTCCTGTTCATCGACGACGATCCCCAGGCCCAGAAGACCCTGGCCATGGTCCTGGCCGGAGGATATGCGGTTTCTTCCGCCCTCACGGCCGCCGCCGGCCTGGACAGGACCCGGGCGGAGAGGCCGGATGTCGTGCTCCTGGACGTCGACCTGCCCGACGGCAGCGGTCTCGACCTGCTGGACGCCATTCTGGCACTGCCCGATCCCCCTCCCGTGATCATGCTGACCGCCTATGGCGACCTGGAACTGGTGAAGCGGGCCATTCAGGCCGGCGCCCGGGACTACATCCTCAAGCCCTACAGCCTGAGCCTCCTCGAGGGCGCCCTGGCGCGGGCGGTGCGTCACGCGGAGCTGTCGCGGCGCGTGGCGCCCCCGGGCGGTCGGGAAGCCCTCGACTCCCTGGTCGGGGAGAGCCCCGCCATGGCCGGGCTGCGCGCCCAGCTGCTGCGCTACGCCTCTGCGGATTGCCCGGTCCTGATTCAGGGGGAGAGCGGCACCGGCAAGGAGCTGGTGGCCAGAGCGCTCCACGAGCTTTCCCCCCGGCGCCAGGGGCCTTTCCTCGCGGTCAACTGCGCGGCCGTGCCCGAGACGGTGCTGGAGAGCGAGCTGTTCGGCAGCGAGAAGGGCGCGTTCACGGACGCGGTGAGCCGCCCTGGCTGGTTCGAGCGGGCGCGCTCGGGTACCCTGTTCCTGGACGAGATCGGCGAGATGTCCCTGGCGGCGCAGGCCAAGCTCCTGCGGGTGCTGGAGTCCAGCGAGCTGTACCGGGTGGGCGGGAGAGACCCCGTCCGGGTGGACGTTCGCATCCTGTCGGCCTCCAACCGCAGCCTCCTTGCGGCCGTTCGCGCGGGGAGCTTCCGGGAGGACCTGTTCTACCGATTGAATGTGCTGCCGGTATCCCTGCCGCCTCTGCGGGAGCGCAAGGAGGACATCCCTCTTCTGGTCGCCTGGTTCATGAACCGCCTGTCACCCGCGACCGTGCGGGTCGAGGAGCAGGCCCTGGTCCGCCTGCAGGAGCACGACTGGCCGGGGAACGTCCGGGAGCTACGAAACGTGGTGGAGCGCGGCCTGGTGCTGGCGCAGGACGGGACCATCCGCCGGCGGGACATCCTGATCGAGGCGGGGTGAGCGCAGGCCGGGGCCCTGGGTGCAGGCCGGGGCCACTACGGAAGAGCCCGGGCGTAGACCCCCTGAAGGACCCAGATCGAGCTTCCCTCGTCCAGGGCCACCGGCTCCAGCAGGCGGGCCACGAACAGGACCCGGTCGTTGGCCGCAATGACCTGCGGTCCCGCATCGCGTGGGGCTCGGCGCGGGAAGACCCGCGCGAACTCCGGGCCGCTGAACAGCACCAGGCAGCGGTAGCTGCGCACCTCTTCCAAACCGATCCACTCTCCGGAAATCAGCTCCACCACCACCTGGTAGCGGCTCTCCTCCGGGTCGAGGACTTCGATCGTGCCCACCGTGCCGTCGAGGACCACGAAGCGCTCATCCAGTCGGTAGTCCCGGGCGGTGGCCGCATCGAGGCGCTCCAGGGTTTTTACCGTCACCGAGAAATCGATGACCTTGTCGAGCTCGGCCCGGGAGATGGCGAAGGCCGCCGGCGGCAGGAAGAGGAGAGCGGAGGCGATCAGGAGCCGGGCGGCTGTTCCCGCGAGGCGTGGTCGTTTCATGCCGAGAGTGTAGAGCCTTCCGAGGGGTAGGTCAAGAATTGCCGTGCGAGCGGCGGGCGCGCAGGAACAGCCCGGCGATCTTCCTGAAGACCACCGCCAGGCGGTCCGCCTCCCGGCGGGCCAGGGCCGATCGGGCCAGGATGTCCCGGAGGAACACCCCCATCTCCTCCCGGCTTCCCTGGGAGAAGAACCCGATGCGATGCAGGACCGACAGGATTTCTTCCACCAGGAGCTCCAGCCGCTCCCGGGAGATCGGCCGGAAGCTGCGCCGGCCCTGTGTCTCCACGAGGCGGCGATGGACCAGGTACGCGATCACCTGGACCGCGTGCGACAGGTTGAGGGAGGGGAACTCGGGGGAGCTGGGGATGTGCACGGCCACGTGACAGCTCGCCAGCTCGCGGTCGCTCAGTCCGGAGGCCTCGTTGCCGAACACGAGGGCCACCGAGCCTTCGCGCAGCGACGCCACCCGGTCGGCCAGCTGCTCCGGGGTCAGGGACATGTACTTCCTACGCTTGCCCAGCCGGCGGGTGATCCCGGCCACCAGGACCGCACCGCGCACCGCCTCGGGCAGCCCCGGGACGATCTCCGCCCGCTCCAGCACGTCCTGCGCGTGAACCGCGGTGACCGCTGCTGCCCCAAGATCCAGCTGATCCAGCTCAGGGTTCCCGACCAGGCACAGCTCCCGGATGCCCATGGTCTTCATGGCCCTGCACGCCGAGCCGACGTTCTTGGGGTCCAGCGGATTGACCAGCACCACCCGGATCGTAGGGCCGCCGCGCTCCATAGGGCCCATCTTCCCGGGCAAAAAGCGTGGTTGTCAATACAGGCTGCGGCTCCGATACTGAAAGTGTGAAGTGGGCTCCCGTGCTCGCGTTCGTGGTCCTGGCTGTCGCCGCTCACGGCGACGAGTGGAAGCTTCCCGTCGTGACCCTGCGCTACGAAATGGCCGAGGGGGCGGAGGAGGACGAAGAGGAGGGGACCCTGAGTCCCGCGTATTGGCGCCACAGCCTGGCCCTGCGGGTCAAGGAGGAGCAGGGGCGCCGCTTCCGGGCTACAGTGGTCGGCCGTCTGTCCTACAAGGACTACGAGAGCGACACGGCGGAGGACTACTGGTACTTCTCCGTGGTCCCCGGCCTGGAGTGGAGTATCGGGCAGGCCTTCGGGGTGGGCACCGAGTTCCGGGTCAAGAAGGCGACCTTCTTCGAGAACGCAGGGGCAAGCACGGAGAAGGACTATCTGGACCTGGCTCCCAGGGTATTCGCCGATTGGAGGATCCTGAAGTCTTTGAAGCTCGACGCATGGCTGCGCGGCACCTACAGCCTGTACGAGAACCGGCCGGACAGCCGGCAGGCGTATAGCTTCGGAGTCGGCCTGAGCGGGCGCTGGGGCCAGTGGAACGTCGGGGCCCGGTACCGCGGCACGGCCCGGCTTCCCCTCGGGGAGGACAGCACCGAGCAACTGCGCGGGTATCACGTCGGTTCGGTCAACTTGAGCTGGGATCCGAATCGTTGATTTTTGGGCTAACTGTTTGACAAGAAAAGTACGATTTGTGTACTATACTGGCTAATATGCCCTTGGGAATAGAGACATGACGAACAACGACATTGTTCCTGGGTTCGATGACGAGAAGGACGATAGCCTCAAGATACGACTCCAGAAGATCGACGATGTCCCGGGTTGTCTTGTTCTCTATCTCACCGGCTACATCGATACCTACAACTCCAACTACTTCCAGAAGCGGGTGGCCAAGACGATCGAGGCGGGGTTCATCCGCCTGATCTTCCACTGCTCCGGGTTGAACTACGTCTCCAGCACCGGCATCGGCTCGTTCACGGCGTTCTTGAAGGCCGTCAAGCCCAGAGGAGGGGACCTGGTCCTGCTGGAGATCCAGCCGAAGGTCTACGAGGTCTTCCAGCTGCTCGGGTTCTCCCAGTTCTTCAACATCAAGGAGAACCTGGAAGAGGCGGTGGCTTTCTTTGCCCAGAAGGGAGACGCGCTGCAGGCGGGGCCGTTCCCCAAGATCTTCAAGTGCCCGATCTGCAGCAAGAAGCTCAAGGCGGTCAAGCCCGGGCGCTTCCGCTGCTCCGAGTGCAAGACGATTCTCGCCATCGACAACGCCGGCCAAGTGCTCCTGGGCTGACCACGCGCACGTCGGCGCCTGCTGTCCGCATCCGGACCCTTTTGCGCACATCGCACCCGGCGAGTCTCCCCGTCCCGTTTCGAGGGTTCTCCGCGCGCGCGGAGAATCGAGCAAGGAGGTTGACGTGAGCGACAAGGTACGAAGCTATCTGGTGGACCTGGGCTACTCCTTCGAGGAGGTCGGGGACAAGACCTGGATCATCAACGACGAGGAGAAGGGCCTCAAGAACCTGGTCGTGATGGTCAGCGAGCCCGTGGTCATCCTGAGGATCAAGGTCATGGAGGTTCCAGCTGAGCGCCGCGAGGAGCTGTTCGAGCGGCTGCTCCTGCTGAATGCCGAGGATTTGCTCCACGGCGCCTATGCCCTGGAGGGGGACAGCGTGATCCTGGTCGACACCCTGGAGCTGGGTTCCATGGACCTGGAAGCGCTGCGGGCCTCTCTGGAGGCCATCGGGCTTGCGCTCGTTCAGCACTACAAGACGCTCAATCCGTACCGTCAGGCAGACGTGGGGAGGTCATGATGGGACTGTTCAGCCGTTTCAAGAGGGCCATGAAGGCCAACATCAACGACATGATCAGCAAGGCC
>JAFGFV010000002.1 GCA_016930895.1 Spirochaetales bacterium
GCCGGTCTCCGTGGTCAGGCGCTTGATCCCGAACTCCCGGTTGTACCACGCCTGGGCGACCGCCGTGTTGGGCTTGTGGCTGCCCGGCGGAGAGACGCTCTCGTTCTTGTAGTAGATCTTGGCCGGGGTCCCGAGCGCCTGCTCCAGGGCATGGGCCCGGTGCAGGGGGGTCGGCCGCCAGCGGTACAGCAGATCCAGGACCCCTTCGGGGATGTCGATCCATCGCTGGGTGCTCACCTCCTGCTCGATCAGGTTCATGGGGAACACCGGGGCCAGCATGTCGGGGCTGACCGGTTTTCCATCCGGACCCAGGGGCGGGTTCATGGGAGTCGGGAGGTCCGCCGCCAGGTTGTACCACTGCCTGGGTATCTCCTTTTCGGGAAGAAATACCTTTGTTGCCATCTGCAACCTCCTTTCTCGGCTTGCGCCTGCTTTTGGTGTCGGGCGAGTCCGGCTCTCGAATCCGGGCTCACTCGTAGTCGGTCAGAACCCGCTTGAAGGCGGAGTTCCGCTTCTTGAGCTCCCGGGAACCCCGGGTAATCTTGCAAAGGCTCATGCCCAGCTGCTCGGCGATCTTGCGCTGGCTGATCCCCTGGTTCAGGAGCTTGACCAGCTCCCAGCGGCCGGAGATTTCCTCCAGCTCGTAGGGCGTGAGGATGGCCTTCAAGAAATCCAGGATCAGCCTGGGGTCCTCGATCTTGGCGAGCACCCGGGCCACGTCGTCCAGTCCTCGCATCACCGCCTCGTTTGTCTCTTTTCGCAGAAACGTTACTAAGCAAAGAAACGCTACTGCGAATAGAAACATCGTGTCAATAGCCTGGGGCAATTTTTTTCGAAAATTTCCGCGTGGAACAACCGGCAGGGGAGATGCTATAACTGGGTAGCCGCTGCCGCGGCTACCGCCGCAAAGAGGAGGGGGCCATGAGCGTGTTCAAATCCTATGACGTCCGCGGCGTCTACGGCACCGAGTGGGACCGGGAGACCGCCCTCAAGATCGGCTTCTTTCTCCCCGCCCTGCTCGAGACCGACCGGATCCTGGTCGGCCGGGATGCGCGCCGGAGCTCGCCGGAGGTCTTCGAGGCCCTGAGCCGGGGGATCGTGAGCGCGGGCTGCCGCGTCGTCGACATCGGGCTGAGCACGACCCCCGCCGTGTACTTCGCCACGGCCCGCTTCGGCTTCGGGGGCAGCGTCATGATCACCGCCTCCCACAACCCCCCGGAGTACAACGGCCTCAAGATCTCCCGGGCCCAGGCCGTCCCGGTGGGATACGGCACGGGCCTGGAGCGTCTCGAGAGCCTGATCCGGGAGCCGATGGCGCCCGCCCCCCGGTCCGGAAGGATCGAGCGCTTGGACATCCGCCGGGAGTACCTGGCGCACCTGGCCGGGTTCGCTGGAGGGATCCACGGGGTCAAGGCGGTGGTGGACTGCTCCGACGGCATGGCCTCCCTGTTCATCCACGACGTGGTCCGGGAGCTGGACGCCGAGATCATCACCATGTACGACAGCCCCGACGGCAGCTTTCCCCATCACCCGCCCAACCCTCTGATCGAGGCCAACCTGGCCGATCTCAAGCGCCGCGCCCGGGAGGAGAAGGCGGACCTGGGGATCTGCTTCGACGGGGACGCCGACCGGGTGATGTTCGTGGACGAACAGGGGGCCTTCGTGTCCCCGGACCTGGTCACCGGGCTGCTGGGGCTGCACTTCTTCCGGCACTCCGGCCGGGACCACCGCGGCGAGACGGTCACCTACGACGTGCGCACCTCCCGGAGCGTGGTGGAGTTCCTGGAGCAGCTCGGGGGACGGCCGGCCATGTGCAGGGTCGGCCACTCCCACGCCAAGCGCCTGCTACGGGAGACGAATGGCGTCCTCGGGGGCGAGCTGGCCGGGCACTACTACTTCCGGGACAACTACTTCTGCGACTCCGGCATGATCGCGGCCCTGCTCCTGCTGTCGGTGCTGTCCCGCGAACAGGTTCCCCTGTCGCAGCTGGTCGGGCGGGTCAAGCGCTACCACTACTCCGGAGAGCTGAACTTCAAGACCGACGCCAAGGACCGCATCATCGAGCGCATCCTGGCCGAGTACGGGGCCCGTCCGCAGGCCCGGGTCACGGACATCGACGGGATCCGCATCGACTATCCCGAGTGGTGGTTCAACCTGCGCAAATCGAACACGGAGCCCTACCTGCGCCTGGTGGCCGAAGCCCGGACCGCCTCGCAGCTGGAGGCGCGGCTCACCGAGCTGATCGCGGCCCTCCGAACCCTGGATCCACAGGTCGAGCAGGAAGAGCAGTAAGAGTCGAGGGAGGGCCCGGGGCCCTCCCGGATGCCCGTTGTCGCCCGCCGCCTCCTAGTTCGGAGGGATGACGAGCTTCCAGCCCGGATAGATCAGGTCCGGGTGCTGGATGAGCTTGCGGTTGCGCCGCCAGATCTTGGGCCACAGGTACGGATTGGAGTAGATGAAGTCGTACTCCGCGATCCGCCACAGGCAGTCCCTGCGTTCGGGAATCAGCCGCACCAGGTAGATCGGGTAGTCCGGGTTCACCGCCTGGGTCTTGTAGGCCTCGATGAGCTTGCGGGATTCCTGGAAGTACTCCTCGGCGAGGGCGAAGTTGTTGGCGTCCCACTCCTTGACGCCCTGCTTCCACAGCTCCTTGGCCTGCTCCAGGAGGTTCTCTTCGGCCACGTCCCCCAGCACCACCGTCTGTTCGTCCTGGGGAAGCACCATGGACTGGGTGTCGCTGCCGGGATTGTCCTCCTCCGCCTCCTCCACGTACGGCTCCCCGGACCACTCCTCGGGGCGGATCAGGGTCCCGTCCTCGGTCACCACGGTGAGCTCCGAGGCGTCCTCCAGCTCGCTCATCACCTCGAGCATCAGGCTCTTGGATTTCCTGCGCTCCTCGTCCCGGGTGCTCTTGGCGACCTTGACCAGCTCGAGAGCGGCCTCCCGAGCGGCGCCGAGCTTTTCCTCCGAGCCGGGCAGGTCGTACTTCTGGAAGGCCTCCACACCCTGCAGGTACAGCGCGTTGGCCTGGCGGAACTGGTCCGGGGCGCTCGTGGCCGCTCCCAGGCTCTCCGCCTCGGTCAGGTACTGGTCGATGTCCCGCTTGACGATGTCCAGCCGGTGCAGGCGCTCGCGGAGCCGCTCCAGCAGGCCCGACATGGAGGACAGGGTGTCGTACGCCTTCTCCCGCGCCTCCACCAGCCGGCCCTGCTTGTACAGCTGCTCGGTGGCGGGAACTCCGGCCACCGCGGCGTTGTACTCGGCGGGCAGGAACTTGTCGGCGTCGAGGGCCAGGAGCTCACTGTTGAGCCGCTCGGCCCTGGCGGCCAGGTCTTCCGCCGCCTTGCGCACGGAGGTATCGAAGGCCTGGTTGGCCTTGCGCTTGCTCACCGCAAGGTGCGTGCGGGCGGTGTCCGGATCGGCCTGCCGTGCCCTCAGAGCAGCGTTCAGGGCATCCTCGGCCTCTTTCAAGGTCCGGGGATCGTAGTAGTCGGCGTCCGCCTCCCGGGCCCGGGCAATCGCGTTGCGGGCCTGGCGGATCTCCTCGTCGCTGATCGGCGTGCCCTTTTCTACGGGCTTTTCTTCGGGCTTCTCTTCGGGCGCCTCCACCACCTGAGGGGCGGGCTCCTCCGGCTTCTCGACCACCGTGGGCTCCTCGGCCGGCTCCTCCGTAGGTTCCGGAGCGCTCTTGCAGGCAAAGGCGAAGGCCACCAGCAGCGCAATCACCCCCAACTTGATCAGTCTGTGCGTCATGCTTTTCCCCCTCGAGCGGAAGGCTTTCACTTTGTTCTTACAATGAAATATCTTAGCACCTACCAATACCCCCGTCAAGCAAGAATGAGCTTTCGCCCGCCTCGACGGGCCGCAGGAGGGAACCGATGCACACGAGGGATGCCGGCCTGGCGCCGGGGGCAGAGCTCACCGTGGAGCTCACGGTTCCCGCCTACGGCGGCGACACCCTGGGCCGCCTTCCCGACGGCAGGGTGGTCCTGGTGCCGTATGCCCTGCCCGGGGAGCGGCTGAAGGTGCGCCTCACGGAGCTCCGGCGGGGATACGCCCGGGCCGTGCCCCTCGAGCTGCTGGAGGCCAGTCCCCTGCGCCGTCCCCCGCGCTGCCGGCATTTCGGGCTCTGCGGGGGCTGCCACTACCAGCACCTGGACTACGACCGGCAGCTGGAGATCAAGCGGCAGCTGCTGGCGGAACAGCTGGCGCGGATCGGCGGCCTCGCGGCACCGGCGGTGGAGCCGGCCGTGCCCTCCCCTTCCCCCTGGAACTACCGCAACCACGTGCAGTTCCACCTGACCGCCGACGGCTCGCCGGGCTTCCGAGAGGCGCGCTCACACCGGGTCGTCCCCCTGGCCGAGTGTCACCTGCCGGAGGCCCCGCTGGGAGCCCTGTGGCCGCGGCTGCGCCGCCCCGGCGCGCAGAGACTCATCCTGCGCACGGACAGCGACGGCCGCTGCCTGGCGATCCCGGAAACCGGGCCCTCGGACGTGAGGGAGCTGCGTATGGAGGTCCTGGGGGAGAGCTTCCGCCTCTCTCCCCTCTCCTTCTTCCAGGTGAACACGGCAGGCGCCGCCCGGCTGGTCCGGCAGGTCCTGGAGTGCTGCGGCGAGGCGCCGGCGAGACACGCCCTGGAGCTGTACTGCGGCGCGGGCCTCTTTACCCGCTTCCTGGCCCCCCGCGCAGAGCGGCTCACGGCGGTGGAGGTGTCCGCGAGCGCCTGCGGCGACTTCCGGGTCAACCTGGCGGACAAGGAGAACGTGCGCCTCGTGGAGGGCGAGGCCGCGGCCGCCCTGGAGGGCTTCGGCGACCCCGTGGACCTGGTGGTGGCGGACCCGCCCCGGGCGGGGCTGGGCCCGAAGGTGGCGGGGCTGCTCTCCCGCCCGCGGCCCCGCCGGCTGGTCTACGTGTCCTGCGACCCCGCCACCCTGGCCCGGGACGCGGCCCTGCTGGCCGGCCGGGGCTGGCGGCTGCGGCGGGTGGTGCCGGTGGACATGTTTCCCCAGACCGCACACATCGAGAGCGTGAGCCTCTGGGAGTAGCGCCCGCCGGCGTGCTAAGATCCTCCCATGAGCCGCGCCGCTCCGAACCTGGTCGTAGCCGACCCCTCCGGCCGCATCCTGGACCTTCCCGACCTGGAGGCCGTGGGCTCGAGCGCCGGACGCTGGTCCCGCCCGGCCCCGGAGGACTGGACCCCGCTGCCTGCGGGCAGCGAGCTGTTCCACCTTCCCGGGCGCAGCCCCGTGGGTTTCCACCGCCGCAGCCGGCGCCTGGAGACCCTGACCGACTCTCCCTACGGTCGGCTCTCCGCCGTGGCCGCCTTCGTAGCCCCAGCCCACACGCAGCTGTACTCGGCGGCCTACCGCACCGGCACCGGGGCGCCGGTCCTGCCGCTGTTCGCGTACACCGCCGTGGGCTGGAGCGACGAGGGCTTCGTGGCCACGGCGATCCGGGTGGACCCCGATCCCCGCCAGGACATCGACCGCTTCGATTCGGAGGAGCTGCGGCGCCGGGCCGAGGAGCGCATGCACGCCTCCCCCGGCAACCGCCTGATCCAGCACCTGGGCGGCTGCGCCCTGAGCTCCGGCTGCCCCGCGGCCAAGAACCTGTTCCTGGAGCGCTGGGAGGCGCCCCTGCCCACCTCGCCCTCCTGCAACGCCTCCTGCCTGGGCTGCATCAGCCTGCAGGAGAACAGCCCCGTGTGCGCCACCCAGGACCGGATCCGCTTCGTGCCGACCCCGGAGGAAATCTGCGGAGTGGCCGTGCCCCATCTCCAGCGCGCCCCCCGGGCCGTGGTCAGCTTCGGGCAGGGGTGCGAGGGCGAGCCGCTCCTGCAGACACCCACCATCCTGGAGGCGGTCCGGGAGATGCGCCGCACCACCAGCCGAGGCACCATCAACATGAACACCAACGGCAGCCTGCCCGACTGCGTGAAGCGCCTGGCCCAGGCGGGCCTGGACAGCATTCGGGTGAGCCTGAGCTCCAGCCGGCCCCGCTACTACGAGCGCTACTACAGCCCGCGGGGCTACCGCTTCGAGGACCTCGAGGAGAGCATCCGGGGAATCAAGGCCGCCGGGGGCTTCGCCTCCCTGAACTACTTCGTGCTCCCCGGCTTCACGGACGAAGCCGAGGAGATGGAGGCCCTGGCAGCCTTCATCCAGGAGACGGGCGTGGACCTGATCCAGATGAGAAACCTGAACATCGACCCGGAGTGGTACCTGGCGCACATCCGCCACCAGCCCCAAGGGCGCCCCCTGGGGATCCGCGGCCTGATCGAGCGCCTGGGCGAGCGCTTCCCGCGGCTGCGCTTCGGCTACTACAACCCCTGCCTCGACCCCGAGGCATAGGGCGCCCCCCGCGGCCCCGGGCACCCCGCGGCCCCCGGGGGCTCAGGGAAAGGCCTGCAGCAGGTAGTGGTAGCGCTCGGCCAGGGCGCGGCTCGAACCCAGGGTGTCCACGTCGTAGCGGATCGGGCTGGCCACCAGGGCC
>JAFGFV010000037.1 GCA_016930895.1 Spirochaetales bacterium
CACTTTCTCAGCCAGGCCCATACCCGGCGGTGGTGGGCCCGCGAGCAGTACGTGACCCGCAGCGCCGATCGCCTCACCTACCCCGAGTGGCAGCAGGGGGGCAAGAAGAACGAGGTCGACTGTGCCCGGGACCGCATGGAGGAGATCCTCTCGACCCACAAGGTCGAGCCGGCGCTGTCTTCCGCCGAAGAGCAGGAGATCGAGAGAATCCTGAAGGAGGCGCGTGAGTACTTCAGGAAAAACGGGTTCATCTCCCCTGCCGAATGGCAGGAATACATGAAGACCCTGAAGCAGGAGCAGCGACCCTAGTCCGGGATTGCCGTGATAGAGCCGCCGGCTGGACCGGGTGGCTGGGGCCGCCGGCGCATCACTCTGACGTATCACCGTCAACTCATCCAGCAATCTATACGCAGCCACGTTGACAGCGGGCACTTCCCTGCCTAAATTGATCGGATCGGGTGCCGCAGTGCGCGACGTATCGGCCGGTATCGAGGGGCAGCTGGTCCGCCCCGAGAAAGGAAGTGCCATGGGAATCTTCAACGACATCCTGAACAGGATCCGCGGAAAGTCCGCGGCCCCAGCCCAAGAGAAGGACAGAGGAAACACCCCAATCCTCCAGGACGTGGACGTTGAAGCCGTGCTGGCGGAGATGGCCGCCAAGAAGGGAGGCGGGGGCAACTACAAGATCTCGATCGTGGACCTGTTGAAGCTCCTCGACCTCAATTCGAGCCTGGCGGCCCGCAAGGAGCTCGCCGCGGAGCTGAACGTGCACGCCGGGGAGCATGGCAGCGCGGAGCAGAACATCGCGCTGCACAAGGCAGTTCTACGCAAGCTCGCCGAAAACGGCGGTAAGGTTCCCGACAGCCTGAGAGACTGACCGGTTCCACGGGGGGAGCGGCCTCCGACCGGAATCGAGGAACGCCATGAAGACCATGCTCCCGATCGCCATGTCGGACATTCACGTGCACCTCGAGGCCCGGCACGTCGGGGCGCTCTTCGGCAAGGGGCACGCCCTGACCAAGTGGTACGACCTGACCATCCCCGGCCAGTTCGCCTGCCGGGAAACCGTGGAGGTGGTTGGCCCGCAGGGGAGGATCCCCGGGGCCGTGGTCGTCGGCCCACCCCGGGAGCAGACCCAAGTGGAAATATCCTTCGGCAACGGCCTGGTATTGGGGATCGTTCCCCTGCTGCGCGAGTCCGGACACCTCGAAGGCACCCCCGGGGCGACCCTGGTCGGGACTGCCGGCAGCGTCGTGCTGGAGGGCGGAGTCATCGCCGCCGTGCGGCACATTCACATGCACCCGAGCGACGCGCGGGAATACGGAGTGTCCGATGGCGAGCGGGTGCGGGTCCGCGTTCCCGGCGGGCGGGGTCTGGTTTTCGAGCAGGTCGTGGTGCGGGTAAGCGAGCAGTACGCCCTGGAGATGCACGTGGATGTGGAGGAAGGCCGCGCCGCCGGCGTGGTGGACTTCCAGCTCGTCGAGCTGCTCAGATAGATCGCTCCCGCCGTGTGTTCCGGTCTCTTCGGGCCGGGCCCGCGGTAGGGTCCTACCGCACGGTCGGGGGGCTAGCACCGTAGAGGTTCTTCCCCAGCTCCACCGTATCCGCCGGCGGCCAGTCCCTGATCACCGTGGCGCACGGCGCGAGATGCCCGACGAACCAGTTCCCGTAGATCCGAGCGTATTCTTCCGGTCTGCCTCGGATGCCGATGGCTCGATTCCTGCTCAGAAAGGTGTTGTTGTAGATCTCGATCCGTGAGCCGGCGGTGTTCGTACCGTCTCTCCGGTCCCTGCCGCCATGCATGTCGAAGTTGTGGCTGAGGGACTGCCCGCGCTCGAGGTTGTGCCGGGCGACGTATCCGCTGGGCGGACGGCCCGAACCGGCGATCGAGTGACGGTTCCATTCGAACAGGTTGTACTCGATCAGGGAGAAGGCCGGCCCGTGGGCCACGCCATAACCCAGCCCGTGGCGCTGGTTGCTGTGGATGAAGTTGTGATGCACGTGATGCCCCGTGCCGTCGGAGAGAACCACCGCTGCATGACTCCAGGCATACAGCTCGCAGTTGTCGACCTCCAGGTCGTCGAACTCCGTGTACACTCCCTGGGAGGTCGGGAGCCGGTAGTAGTACTCATGTCCCACCCGGTTTTCCTGTTCCTGAGGGGTCAGGCCGGAGAAGGACCTCTGCCAGTGATCCACCCTACGCTCGGGGTCTGGGCCCTGGATGCGCAGGCCGGTGATGCGAACCCCCGGCCCCTCGGCCCGGATCAACGGAGAGGTCTGGAACGCATCGCTCTTCAGCAAGGCTCCCGCCGAGCCGCATAGTCCGCGGCTGCCAGCCAGGGTGACCCCGCCGGGAACGCTCAGCACGAAGCCTTCAGCGAACACCAAACCCGTGAAATCCAGCTCCACGCTCCCCAGGACGAAGACAGTCTCCCCTGGCCGTGCCCGCCGCAAGGCCCGGATGAGCTGGTCGGCCGAAGCCACGTTGTAGTCCCCGGAGTACACCGCCCTCGCGTATCCTCTGGCGCCTCCGACCGGCCCGGTATTGTCGGGTACGCAGCCGAACACCGCCCCGTCGATCTCGACCCAGCTGCTGTCGCCCGCCTCCAGGGCTCCGCAGGGCGGGAGGATCGAGGCCGAGACGATGAAACTGATCACCGCCAGCCCCAAAAACAAACGGCGAGCTGCCAAAGGCCTCGGGAATACCATACTGCCAGTGTACCGAGGCTGCTGCGAAGGTGGCAAGAGCAGAGCATTTCTGATGTCGCGCACTTCCGGCTGGAGGGCGTGGAGATCCCAAGAGCCCGCGCCGGGCACCCGTTACCCGCGCAGCCGCTCGCCTCGCCTCCCGACCCTGCGGCGCACCGCGAGGAGCGACAGGGCTGCCAGCAGGCCGATCGATCCCCAGGCAAACCAGTCGCCGAGACGGGCGTACAGGGTCCTCGTGCCCTTCATGGGCACATCGGCCAGCATCAGGGCATCGGCGGTCCCAAAGTAGTCCTGACGGGCCAGGATGGTGCCGCGCCAGTCGGCGGCCATCGACGTCCCTTCGCTGGCCTGGCGCACCACCGAGAAGCCTCCCTCCACGCCCCGCAGCAGCGCCGGCTCCGTGTGGAACGGCCGAATGCGCTGCGAGTCGTAGCCGGGCACCAGCATGATGTCGGTGCCGGCCCGGGCGGCTTGGCGGACGAAGTTGGGAAAGTCCAGGTCGAAGCAGATGGCCGCCGCCAGGGTGCCGTAGGGGCTGTCCACGGACCGGATGATCCCGTCGGCCTCCACCGGCAGCCAG